>DASSGE010001033.1:0-3414 GCA_035693605.1 Binatia bacterium | reverse complement strand
TTTATTGCCTTGACATCTCAGCTCCTACTGACTCGGCCACGATAAGGCTGGCTGGACCTGCCAAAGGTTTGCGTTCCAAGGGCCGCCAACCGGTTGCTTGAAGCCAACTGTGAATCTCTTCTTCGCTATAAACATCTCCTTCGCCAGAACGTAGCAAAAAGGCACCGGCCATTAGCGCGGCGAAAAGCGGCTCGGTGTGCGTCGGGTCAGTCCATAAGTCAACCAGCAACAATCGCGAACCTTCTAATACGGATTCACGGATGCGCTGAAGTAGCTCGCGGTTGCGCTCGGGTGAAAACAAATGGATGACATTGGCCACGATAATCGCATCATGACCATTGGGTATCGACACATTGAAAAAATCTCCCTCGTAAACTCGAATGCGTCCGGCAATGGAATCAGCCACTAACCGCTTCCTCGCGAAATCAGCGGCGCCAGGGAGGTCGAACAGCGTGCCTTTGAGATTGCTGTGTTGTGACAACACGGCGAGCAGAAACAAGCCCGTACCCCCGCCAAGATCCAGGACTGAACGATGCCGGCTAAAGTCATAACTCTCGGCCAACGCGCGCGCCTGTCCGGCCGTCAGGGATTCAACCCCCTCAGAGAAAAGCTGTTGCTCCTCGTCGGTGAAGTTGAATTCACCAAAAATGGCCCGACCCGTGCGGACTGCTTCTTCCAGCCGGCTCCACATCGGATAGTTGAGGCGATTCAAGTAGCGCAAGAATGAGCATAAGTCGGTAGCAGTGCGACCGCTTAGAAAGGTATCTGCCATCGGGCTATTTTGATAGTGGTTTCCCTGTCGTACAATAAAACCCAAAGCTACCATCGCATCTGCAACGATGCGCAGGGTTCGGCGAGGAACGCTGAGACGTATAGATAATTCGTCAAGGGTAGCCGGTCCTTCCGCCAGTTTTTCAAAAAGGCCAACTTCGTTGCCAATAAACAAATACTTGGCCGCCATAAAACCATTGGCGACCTGAAATATCGGTTCAGCCGTTATATTGGCCACAGGATTCTCCTTTCGACACTCGGAACGCGATGGCCGAGGCGCTTTGGCTATGCTCCACCGTGTGATCGGCGAATTTTCTTAGTACACTAGTTCGTTCGCCTCGAACTCGCGAAGCGACACGCGACGTGCTGTTATTCACCAGGTGATTGCCAGCCGATTAAAAGCTCCCAGCGCTGATTAGTTTGCTGCCATAGTCGCTCCGTCTTCGTATCCGCGAACATCCTCTCAACAAATTGGCTCGCCTCTCTTGCAACAGCTTCTCAACATCGAGGACACGCACTTCATGCGCCCGGCGGGCGCAGACCTTGGCTTTTTTTGGCCGCCTGATCCATCTCTTCGGGAGTAATGAGTACCGTGGCTTTGACGTTGGCTTGGCCGGCGCCATTCCCGGCAAGTGAGATCGCCGCGGCGCTTGCGCTGTCAGGAAAATCGACGATGGCAAAAACGTCAGTGTCACCAAAAGCATAATAAAAAACCTCTAATTTACCGCCGACCGATTTGAAGAACTGTTCCGCTGCCTGTTTTCGTTTGGTGCCACCATCTTTCGCCAGACCTTTCGCGCCGTCCTTCGTCAATGAAACCTGCATGAGAAACTTAGACATATGAACCTCCTTGTTACCGAGCCTTTGTTAAATCCTGCTCCTCTCGTCCGTCAGAAGGTTTGCATGTCGAATGAGTCAGGTACATTTCCCTGGTTTAGTTATTTTATTCTCCATTCGTCGCGCCGCTTGGTCGGGCTAATCGGCGCGTCTCAAGCGGCAACGTGGCCGGTGACCGATCGGTATCACAACGACCTCGCCGGTGAGTCACGATTTCAGCAAGTCGTTATTTGTTCTGCGGCCAAGCCATTATCGACCGTTTCCCCTGGCAACAGAAAAAGCCGCCGATCCCTTATTGATCTCGAAGATCGTCGTCGTGCTGCTTATCTCGTGCGATAACACCAAAAGCGGTTTGCCGTTGGGACTCTCTTCTTCTTTAATAAAGAGTAACCCTTCCGGGGAGATGTCGTCTGGACTTGTGTTCACATACTGGATAAATCGTGGATGGAATGGGTCGGACACGTCGTACACCATCACGCCCGCGGTACGCTCGAGCCCAATGAAGGCATAGGTACGGCCGAAGGCTTTACCGAGGACGACGCCCTCCGGTTCCGGGCCCTTGTTGTCGCTTCGGGTGTCGAACGTGGCGGCCGTGCCGTTGGAATTAAACGAAGCTGCAACTTGTCCGGCGGTTATTTGCTCGAAGTCGTCGCCGCTATCGAATACCAATTGCCCGTCAGCTGTTCGGATTGAGAATGAGCGCCCGCCGGGTACAACAATTTGGTCGAAGTCGCCATCGCCGTCGGTGTCGCCGGTTGCGTTGGTAACCGTCAAGCGACCGAGGTTAGCGTTCTGTTTGAGAATGGCGGCATTGGGGAAAGCCGTAGGATCGAGCACATAGCTTGCACTGCCGACCCGAATTTCTTCATTAAATCCCGAGTAGGCGCGCGTGTCGCCCTCGTTAACCATGACGAGATAAGTCGCGCCGCGAACTCGATATGACTCGACCGCATCGGGCTGGTAGATGCCCAACACCGGCCAGTTGGCGATGTTGATTCCGCCATCTTGGTCGCTGGCGTCCAGACCAACGCCCCTTTGCCTGTGGTCCTTGAAGCCGAGCCCTACAAGCTGAGTAAAAACGCTCTTTTCAATATCCAAGATGGCGATGGCGTTGTTTTCCTGCAGCGTCACCCATGCGGTTTTCGAATCATGTGATACGGCGATGTATTCCGGTTCGAGATCCTGCGCGAGAGAAGCACCGGGCCCGTACTTCCGAATGCTCGCAGCGTTGGTCTTGGGGATAGAATCGTTGAAGCTCGCAGTTCTGACATCGGCTTGTGTGAGGTTGGCCGCGCCCACGGTCATATCGATAATGCTGACCGAGCCCTCCGGATCGACGGTATAGGCGTCGTTAGGCTCTCCCTCGTTGGCCACTAGCAGCCTTCTGCCATTGGGCGTGAAGATCAGCATATCCGGGAGCGCCCCGACCGTCACAGAGCTCAACGGCGTCCCGTTGGTGTCGAAAAACCTGACGAAACCAGGGTTGGTCTTGACCGCATTCTCGACCGCCACCGCGACAACTCCTTTATGAATCGCGACGCTGTTGGGTCGGCCGCCCAGAAGTATCGTAAACGCTAACACGGGATCCTTTGGATCGCCGATGTCGAGGACGTCGACACGGGAAAGCGTGGGATTGATGCTGAAGATCCGTCTGGTTGTTGGATCATAGGCGGCGATTTCGGCACGCTCGATACCTGGGCCGGCGCTGTATCGGCCGATCGGCGTCAGGGTGATTTGCCCCGGCTGCTGGGCATCGACGGGATACGATAGTACGCCAACACTCAGGAGAACCACTAGACAGATCGT
>DASSGE010001032.1:0-7453 GCA_035693605.1 Binatia bacterium | reverse complement strand
CAGCAAACCGCTCACCCGGATCGCTTGGGCCAGCTGGATAAATTCCTCGACACTGAGCGTCTCGCCGCGCCGTCTCGGATCGACAGCGTGTGCCGTCATCAGTGCGTCGACTTCGTTGCGCGCACGCATAAGCCAAGAGCCCACGGAATTGCTCAATGTTTTACGGCGCTGTCCGAAGGCAGCGCGCACCAACCCTTTGAGCGCTGGGAGGTTCTCTTCGCCTACGCGAGAATGCGGCAGCATTTCAATCCTGAGAATCGTCGAGCGCACCTTGGGGCGTGGGAAAAAAGCCTCGGGCGAGATGTCGATCTTTTCACTAATTCGGCCATGCACTTGGCACCAGACTGACAGTGTGCCGTAGGTCTTGGAACCGGGAACGCTGGTGATGCGATCGGCGACCTCTTTCTGCACCATCAGCACCAGCGAACTAAAATGCTCACGCCAGTCAAAAATTCGAAATAGCACCTCGGTGGCGATATTGTACGGGAGATTGCCGACCAGCTTCAATTTACGGTTCGGCAGCAACTCCGGCAATCCCACTTTGAGAATATCGCCGTATATCAGGTGAAAGTTTGCGTTTGTCCCGAGTTCGCCCGCGGACAATCGTTGCGCCAAAATTTCGTCGATCTCCACCGCCCACACCGTCTGTGCGCGCTCGATCAACCGGCGCGTAACGAAGCCGAGCCCCGGCCCGATCTCGACCACTTCGTCGCTCGGCTGCAAATCGAGCAATCGTAGAATCGCTTCGACGACATGATCATGGATTAAAAAATTCTGGCCGCGGCTCTTGCGTGGACGAAATGCGCTATCGCGCAGCACGGCACGCACTTCTTCGTAGAGCGTTGGCATCCTCGGCGGTTAATCGATGCGAGAACGGTGTTTAAAGCGTAAGATCAGCGTCAGCGTTGAGGTCATAACCGTCTTTTCGCCCGCGCTGAAGCCAGTGATAGCCGGCCAGCGCGATCATGGCACCATTGTCCGTGCAAAACTTAGGCGCGGGACAAAACACTTGGACGCCTTCGCTCCCGGCCATTTCGCTCATCTTGACACGCAACCGACTATTGGCTGCGACCCCGCCCGAGAGAACGATGCGTTTAACGCCATGGGCTACCGCGGCCCTAACACTCGGGTTGACTAGCATGTCGACAATCGCCTCCTGAAGACTCGCGGCGATGTCAGCCTGATGCCGTTGCCAATGGCCTTCTCCCTGTTCTTTAAGATAATGCCATGCAGCGGTTTTGATGCCGCTGAAACTGAATTCATACGGGCTGTTCTTGAATTTTGCCCGTGGGAAACGCGCTGCCTTGGGGTTACCCGTTTTCGCCAGGTTGTCGATGACCCGGCCGCCGGGATACCCCAAGCCCATCATTTTTGCCACTTTGTCGAAGGCCTCACCGGCGGCATCGTCGCGCGTTCCGCCAAGATGAACATACTCCCCCACGCCTTTGACAAGGTAGAGCAACGTATGGCCGCCGGAGGCGAGCAAGGCGATGTATGGAAACGCTACATCATGTTCAAGATGAATCGCCAGAAGATGAGCTTCCAGATGATTGACGCCTACAAATGGAATCCCGGTGCGAAACGAAATGCCTTTGACGAGCGATATGCCTACCAGCAAAGAGCCCACTAGCCCGGGACCGTAGGTCACCGCCAGGCCGTCGATATCGGCCAACGACGCGCCGGCGCTTTTCAATGCGCCGTCGATAATCGGTAAAATATTTTGGATGTGCTGGCGCGACGCGAGTTCTGGAACCACACCGCCGTAAGGACCGTGCACGCTGTCCTGCGACGAGACCACATTCGCAAGAATCGTCTTACCGTCTTTTAACAGTGCGGCGGCAGTGTCGTCGCAGGAAGTTTCAACTCCTAAAACTAACATCAAGAGTGAAACCTATTTCGACACAGCGGAAGCATCGCCGGCAATACGGGCAAGCGCATCGCTAGCGGTTCGGTTACCGGAATTGAGACGCAAAGATTGATGATAGCTGGTTTCGGCTCTTTGGGTCTGTCCCAAGGCGCGGTAATTCTCGCCGCGCAATGCGTATAACTCCGACATCCAGAATGGCTCGCTGCCAAGCCGCGACTGGGCCACTTCAAGAAGATTGAGCGATTCTTGATAGTGCCCCAGACGATATTGCGCTTTCGCTAAGTAAAAATAGCCGTAGCCATTGGTCGAGTCGATGACAATGGTCCGTTCTAGACGGGTCAGCGCCTTTGCCGGATCGCCGGCATCGAGCAGCTTTCGCCCCTCCTCGGTAAGTCGCAAGGATGCCGCGCGCTGCGGCGATATCCCGGGAGTGATCTTCGCCAGCAAGGAACTATCGTCGGCAAGCGGTGGCGGGATCGGCGCGGGTGTGGCTTCGCTGGAACCGCGCGGCTCACTGATGCTGGTCTGCCTGCCCGGTTCCTTCACGTTGGGCGCGGGCGTCGCTCGGATATCTTGCTCACGAATCTTATTCTCCGGTGGCACTGGTTTGCTCACGGTCTCCACCGGCGCAGAGGGCGGCGGCACCGGCGCTTGGCTGCCACGCGCACTAGGCACTGGGGCGCTGCTCGGCGGTACTGGCGTTCGATAAGGCCTTTGCGGTGCGCAACTCCAGGCCATAGCCATAGCCACTGCATATCCGGTAACCCTAGTCAGCCGCTGTTTAAAGATAAGCATATAGGAAATCTAAACTGGCTCCGCTGATTTGGCCGGCACCGGCGGACAAGGTTCGCCCGTCGGTTCACCCTCGCGCGTGAAGGGTCCGCATTTTTCTACGGGTGCAAGCTCTGGTGTTTCACTTGGCGGCACAGGAGGCGCCGCGAAATCAGTCACGGGAGTGCCGACAGTAGCGGCTTTCATAAACTCGGTCCAAATTGGCAGCGCCGCTTCCGCACCCGACAAACCAATTTTCGCCGGACCGTCATAACCGACCCAGACCACGGCGAGCAGCTCCGGCGTGTAGCCGACAAACCAGGCATCTTTGTAATCATTAGTTGTACCGGTTTTTCCCGCCGCGGGCCGCGTGAATCCCCACCGGCGCGCTGGCGCGCCGGTGCCGCGATCCATCACTCCTTTTAGCAGTTGATTCATCGTGTAGGCCAAGCTCGGGCTAATCACTTGTTCGAGTCTAACATCCCGCTTTTCGAGAACTTTGGTATTTTGGTCCATGACATGTTTGACCGCCACCGAACGCGCTCGCACGCCACCATTGGCGAGAGTGGAAAATGCCACAGCAACCTCGAGGGGTGTCACCTCCGCCGAGCCAAGGGACAAAGATGGTACCGCCGGCAATGGGCTCTCGATGCCCAGACGCCGGGCGACCTCGCGCACGCGCCGGATGCCCACATCTTGAGCCACCCGTGCCGTGGCTGAATTAAGCGAACTCTCCAATGCGCGCCGAACCGTAACGGCACCATAGTAATCGTTATTGTAATTATTTGGCTGCCACGACTGTCCACGATCGTATGTCCAGGTAAACTGGCTATCATTGACCACGGTATCGGAAAAATACTGCATGCCGCTTTGTCCGCCGTGCATGAAGGCGGCAAGGAATACGAACGGTTTAAACACCGATCCCGCTTGGCGCCTGGCTTGAAAGATGCGGTTGAACTGTGACCTCTGATAGTTGCGCCCGCCGACCATCGCTTTGATTTCGCCAGTCTGTGGCCGAATCACCACGATGGCGCCTTCCAAACCTTCCTCGGCGCTCTTCTTTTTCAGTGCCGGATGAGATGCCTCGAGCTTGGCCAACCCTTCGGTCAGGGCTTTTTCGGCAATTTTTTGGATGCGTAAATCGAGACCGGTAAAAATCCGCAGGCCATCCTTTTCTAACACGTCTTTCGGATAATTCTGCTCGAGTTCCCGGCGCAGGTAATCGACGTAGAACGGCGCTTCATTGGTGACCTTGACCAAAGCGCGCTGCGGAAGTTTTTCCTTGAGCGCGGTATCGTACTGCTTCTGGGTGATGATCTTGTCGTCCAAGAGCTTCGCCAAAACGACATTGCGTCTTTTGGTTGCCGCCTCGGCGTTGCGATAGGGCGACAAGCGATTAGGCGCACGGATCAGACCGGCAAGCAGCGCGGTTTGACCCACGGTAAGTTCAGACAGCGGCTTGGAAAAATAAAACTGCGCCGCTTCCCACACTCCGGATATACCCTGCGAACCGCGCTGGCCCAAATAAATCTCATTGAGATAGTTTTCGAGGATCACTTCCTTGGGGTACTTGCGCTCGGCAATCAGCGCCATCACCGCTTCTGGAAATTTTCTGCTTAGCGTCCGCTCATCGCTAAGCAGAAAGTTCTTCATCAACTGCTGCGTCAACGTACTGCCACCCTGTTGCAGGCTGAGATGGCGCAAATTGACCAGCATCGCCCGCAAGATACCAATGGGATCGACGCCGACATGACTATAAAAGCGCTCGTCTTCTATGGCGAGTATCGACTTAACCAGAAGCGGCGGCACTTCGCCTAATTTGACTACGCGTCGCTCTTGCCAGATCCGCTGATAGAGGCCGGTGACGACTTCGGGTTCGAGTTCGAGATCGAACTTCTCGGTCTTGTTCGCGAGGTCCTCGATGCGTGTGACCGTGTTTCCCTGCAGCGAAATCCGCACCGGATAACCTTTGATCTTTTCCGTGGGAAAGTCGAAGTCATGGAGAAAAATATCGACGGAACCCTCGCCTGCATTGATATGGTACGCGCCCTGAGTCTTGGGTGAACCTACGGTTTCGTAATAGCCCAGCCGGCGCAACTTCTCGGTGAAATCGTCAAAACGTAGATTAACCCCGACGTAGAGATGATAACTATCGGAATAGATCTTCGATGCGAAATCCCATTTTCGCCCTTCAAATTTCTTGGTGACCTTATCTTCCCAATCTTTGAGAAACCAAGCCCCGGCGACCAGACCGGCGGTGGTAATGATCAAAACAACGATGAGGCCGACACTGAAGATTCGAAGCTGAAACTTCTTCAAACCCGATGCTCCCTATGGACCTTCAAATCTTGGCGCAGATGAGCGATAAATGCAATGAAAAGAGGGCCGGCGACAAGCCGACCCCGCAAGAGATTGTTTGACTGTGACAAATTGGCTTAACGCTGCGGCTTGAGCGCCAAGAACAACGTACTTTCGCCGCGGCGCACTAGAAACAAAACGCCTTTGCCCTTTTTGATCGCGGCAACCGATTTGCGATACTCATCGAGATTACGGATCGGGCGGCGGTCGATTTCCATGAGCACGTCGCCGCGCCGGATACCGGCTTCATCGGCGGCGCTGCCCGGCTCTACTGCTGAAACTACTACGCCCTCGGATTTCTCCAATCCTAAGCTCTCCGCCATCTGCGGTGTTAAACGTTGCACAGTCAGGCCCAGTTCGCCCTTCTCAGGCGCAGAAGCGACCACCTCTTCGTCCTTGAGTTCGCCCACCGCAACGCTGAGCACAACTTCTTTTTTCTCGCGGACCACCTTCATGCGAACCTTTTTGTCCACTGCCGTGCGTGCGACGATGATCGGCAAGTCACCTGAGTCTTTCACTTCCTTGCCATCGAACTCGATAATGACGTCGCCGACTTTGATACCCGCCTTATCCGCTGGGCCGTCTTTAGAAACATTGGCGACCAATGCGCCCTGGGCTTTTTCCAAGCCGAGACTGTCGGCGATTTCCGGCGTGACCTTTTGAATCAACACGCCCAAGAAGCCGCGCGTTACTTTGCCTTTGCCGCGCAGCTGCGGCAGGAGCTCTTTGACCAGATTGATCGGGATCGCGAAGCCGATGCCCATGTTGCCCCCGGTACGGCTGAAGATCGCGGTATTAATGCCGACGATCTCGCCGCGCAAATTGATCAAGGGGCCGCCCGAATTGCCCGGATTAATCGACGCGTCCGTTTGAATAAAATTATCGTAAGGCCCTTGGCCAATATGCCGGCCTTTGGCGCTAACGATCCCTGACGTAACGGTGCTGTCCAGACCAAACGGATTGCCGATGGCCACGACCCATTCACCCACTTCGAGGTTATCGGAGTCACCAAAATTTGCCGCCGGTAAGGACGACTTGGCGTTGATCTTGATCACCGCGATGTCGGTCTTGGCGTCTCGACCAATGACTTTGGCTTCATACTCCTGATCGTCGGATAGTTTGACGACGATCTTGGTCGCATTCTCCACCACATGATTATTCGTCAAGATCGAACCATCACCATCGATAATGAATCCTGAACCAAGACTGCGTTGGCGCTGCGGCCCGCGCGGCGTCGGTCCACCGAAAAAACGTCTCCAGAAGTCATTAAATTGATCGTCTTCGCCGAAAGGACTGCCGAATTCTTGGCCGCCGCCGCGGTCGCTGACTTGCGTCGTCGAGATATTGACAACCAATGGCCTCATCTTTTTCGCCAGCGTAACAAAATCCGGTAATCCGGCCGATGAACGCGCATCAGGGGAGCCTGCATCGCCGAGAAAGTTAACCGCACGGCTCGGTGCCAACCAGTCAAGGCTGCCGCTTATACCGAGTCCGACAACGAGCGAGACCAGGGCGACCAATATCGCGCCCTTCAAACTGACACTGCCACCCCACTTACTTTCCGGTTCCATCCAAGCTCCTATCGCCGTTTCACTGCTTCGACATACTTCATGCGTAAATCGAAAAGAATGCCTTCCATTAACTGATCTTCGTTTGAATTCAGATTGCCACGAGTTTTATCTTTCAACATCCCGAGAATATCGATCATTTGCTTGGCCACGCTGATATCGGCTTCGATTTTACCGCTAACCGGGTTGGCGATCTCACCTAAATGCATCAAAGCCTGTGTGCTCAAGCTAATAACAAAAGTTGAAAAATCAATCTCCGGCAAAGCGTTGGCTCGAGTGGAGTCCGCAGTGTCTTGCGCTGGTGAGGCTTGCGCTGAAGCTTGACTTGCGGTCTCCTTAGATTCTGCCGCGTCCTCACGCGCCTCGCCGGTTTCCGGCGAGAATCGCCGCCGGTCCTGTACCGTGAATCCTTTACTCTCCTGCTTTTCTTCTTCTGGTGCCATTTCTCGACCCCCGCCTATCTAAGAGAAAAAGCCCGGAAACCGAATGCGCGATCAATACTCGTCTCGCGGGTTGCCAGGCAATCGTTAAACGCCCGGTTTTCGGAATGAGGCAAAAAACAATTAAATTGAAATAATTTTCGCCAGACTCTTCACCTCAAGGACAAACCCGAATCAAACTGTAATCCCCACCCCCAGCCTTGTCAAGTTAGCGATTTCTAGAAGCTTTCTCATTTGATCAATTACCTCATCCGGAGACAGTTGGGTGAGACAGGCGCGATGTTGACAGAGTCCCAGCACAGTGTCGCTGCAGGGTGAACAAGCGATGTAATGCCGCAAGACTGAAACGCATTGCCCGCGCGGCGCCCACTGCCGCTCGTCCGAAGGACCGAAGATTGCCACGGTACGCGCTCCGACCGCAGCGGCAAGATGCGAAACGCCGCTATCAT
>DASSGE010001031.1:0-2133 GCA_035693605.1 Binatia bacterium | reverse complement strand
CAAAGGCGGAGAGGTTTGCCGGAAATGGAACGCGGGCCCAAAAACCGTCAAGCGCGAAGCTTCCGTGAGTAGAAGACCCGATTGTCCTGATCGATGAATTCGAGCAGCGCTTCGTTACCACTAACCTTGGGATCGACGGTTATCTTGGCAAAGTTAAAATTCTCGGCGAGATAGAACTCATAGCGCCGATTGGCGCTGTTGGTGACGCGGTTAAGCGGCGCGGCCAACGGCCCGGCGGTGATGTCTAGCAGTCCATTGCTTTTGGGGATTTTGGTCACGGCCGCGTAATGCAAATCGGCGCTCAGGAAAACTACGCCGGGAATTTTCTTTTGGTGAACAAAGCGCAGGATCTCGGCGCGCTCTTTGGGATAGCCATCCCAGCGATCGATGCCGCCGCCGGCCATGGGGACAGCGGTCGCAACAAATTTGAAAGTCGCGGTCGAGCGAGTCAAGCGGTCAAAAAGCCATTCTTTCTGGCGCTGCCCCAACATACTGCTGCGGTCGGGCGAGCGGTATTGGCGCGTGTCGAGTATCATCAAATCCACCGCCCGGCCCCAGCGCGCCGCGCGATAAATCTGCTCGGATTCGCTTGCCGACCGGCGCACCGGCCAGTAATCCAGGAACGCCTTCCTGCCGACCGGCGCCAGCGGGTGACCGGGCAGATAGTCATCTTCCACTTCGTGATCGTCCCACATCACGTAAACGCTCGTTTCGCTGAAACAGCTTTGCGCCGCGGCGTCTTCACGATTATTGCGGTATTTGCCCCAAAACTCTTCTAAGGTTCGCGCAGCACCATTGCGATCGGCGTAGATGGTATCGCCCAGATGGAGAAAAAAATCGGGATGCTGGTCACGTATCGCGGCCATCACGGTAAACGGCTTGTAGCCCTGACGAGTATCACCGCTAAAGCAGAAGGTTACCTTGTCATTGTCATCCGCGCGCGGTGCCGTTACAAAACTGGCAATCGGCCCCGGTATACGTCCCTCTACCATGGCCCGGTAGTAATAACGCGTCGATGGCATCAAATCATCGAGAGAAAAAATCGCACTATGGTCCGCACCCGCATCGACAATGCGAACGTCGGTACTGTGAAAGTGCGCCAACTCCGGCTCGTCACCGTAATGAATAACGACTTTGCTAGCCTTGTCGGCGCGCAGCCACACCAGCGCGCTGTCGCTACGGACATCGCCGCTGACGTAACCGAGTGACAAACCGGCACTCGGGCCAGACTTGATAATGGCTGGGGCACAACTGGAAGCGCTCAATAGACCGGGTAGAGCCAGGCCTGCGCCACCTAAGACTTTGAGAAACTCTCGCCGATCCATGTCCGTTTAGACGTTCAATTTGTCCCAAATCATTTCGCAAAGCCAGCCGGCAAGAAAAGGAAAGACAAAACTCACCGCGACTCGAATAGCCACTAGCTTCGCACCGAGAAACGGCAGCTCCCACATGATAATCCGCTGCAGGCCAAAGAGCGACCACGCCGAAAGATAGGCGACCAGAGGCCCAACGCCGACACCGACCTTGTAGAGCGAAGCGATCACCGGGAAGTGGGTCATCGGACCGCCCGGCGTGACACTACCCAAGGTCATACCGATCATCAAACCGCGATATCCCGATCCCTGTCCCATCCAACGCACGATGGTATCCTGAGGTACGATCGCCTGTACCAGACCGGCGAGCGTAAACGCCGCCACCATGCGCGGGGCGATTTCAATCAGCAATGCCAGGCCGGCGCCGATCCCAGACTCCGCCGCCCTGGGTGACTTCAAATAAACAGCGACCACCGCGATCAATGCCGCGGCGATCATCAGCAGCGACGAAGTGTCCATCGATTTCCTTAAGGCAGCGCAAAATTTTGCTTTTGACAGAACAGCCATTTGAGACAATATGTGAACCGGTTAGTCCATGACTGTAGAGAGCAGGACAAGCTTTTTCAAGCGAGAGACCGTTAGCGGGATTCGAGCTCGAGCGCAATCCCTCACGGTTCGGCATGACGGCAAGCTTACCGATCGCCAAGACGTAATCCGAGTCTAAGGCGGCACCGTCTGATTGACTTCGACAATCGCCTTCGTTAGTTAAAACGATTACTTTGGAGGAACAAGATGGCTTTCGATTCCGCAGCAGTAGCAA
>DASSGE010001030.1:0-3741 GCA_035693605.1 Binatia bacterium | reverse complement strand
ATTTTTTCGACACGGCGGAGTGGTACGGCACTGAAGTTGTCGTCGGCAAGGCGATCGCCGGTGTGCCGCGCGGCCGATTGGTGATCTCCACCAAGAAAAATATTGTGCCCGAAGATCATGCCGAACCCGACAAGGAGATTCGCCGTTCCCTCGAACAGAGTCTCAAGAATCTCGGCACCGACTATGTCGACGTCTACCATGTTCATGGCGCCGAGCCGAAGGATTACGCCAACGCCTTGGAACGGCATTTGCCGACGATGTTGCGGCTGCGCGAGGAGGGCAAGCTGCGCTTCATCGGCATCACCGAACGGTTCGTCGTTGATTCCGCTCATGCGATGGCCGAGCGCGCCGTGCGCGACAATTGTTGGGATGTCGTCATGGTGGGATTCAATTTGCTCAATCCCGGGGCGCGGCGAAATATTTTCCCCCTGACAAAGCCCAACGGCGTCGGTGTGCTGGTCAGCTATGCCTTGCGCCGCGCGCTGAGCCAACCGGAGCGGTTGAAAAAACTCTGCGCCGAGCTTGTCGCCAAGGGCGCGATTGCCACTGGCGCGCTGAATTTGGCAGAGCCGTTGGATTTTGTTACCCAAGGCGGCGCGGCGGTTTCAATTCAAGACGCCGCTTACCGGTTTTGCCGTCATGAGCCGGGCGTCGATGTCGTTCTGACCGGCACCGGGAACCCGGAGCATCTCAAGGCCAATGTCGAATCGCTGTGCCGGCCGCCGTTGCCTAAGCCGGTACAGCAGCGGTTAAGAGAACTGTTCGGCAACATCGAAGGTCTGACCGGCAATCAGTAAATAATCGAGAGAAGCACGGAGGATTTCTATGGCCGACCGAATGCATCGTAATATCCCAATTGTGATGTTGGCTGCCGTTCTGCTTTGGTCCGGGAAGGCGTCGGCGCAGGAGCCGTTTTTCAAAGGCAAAACCGTACGCATTGTCGTTGGCTTCGCTGCCGGCGGCGGTTTCGATACTTACTCGCGGGCGATGGCACGCTATTGGGGCCGGCATATCCCCGGCAATCCGTCGATCATCGTCGAAAATATGGCCGGCGCCGGCAGCTTGATTGCGGCCAATCACGTTTACAAAGTCGCGCGGCCGGACGGTTTGACCATCGGTAATTTCGGCGGCGGTTTGTTCATGCAGCAGCTCAAGGGCGGCGCCGGCATCGAGTTCGACGCGCGCAAGTTCGAGTTCCTGGGCGTGCCGGTGCAGGACAATCGCTCATGCGCGTTCACCAAAGCCAGCGGCATCACCAGCATGGAGCGCTGGATGGCGGCGAAGACCCCGGTGAAAGTCGGCGCCACCGCGCCTGGCGATTTGGTGCATGACGGACCGAAGATTTTGCAGGCCGCGCTTGGCCTGCCGATTCACCTGGTATCGGGTTATAAGGGCACCGCGGATATTCGGCTGGCCGCGGAGGCAGGGGAGTTGGCCGGTGGTTGCTGGGGTTGGGACTCGATCAAGGCGACTTGGGCGCGGGCATTGGAGAGCGGCGAAGCTGTGATGGTGGTGCAGATGGTCTCCAAACCGCATCCCGATCTGCCGAAGGTGCCGCTGGCGGTAAGCTACGCTAAATCAGATGACGCGCGCCAGCTTATCGAAGCCGGCGTGACAATTCCGGCGATTACCAACCGGCCCTACGTCGTCTCACCGGGCACTCCGAAGGATCGCGTGCAGATATTGCGCAATGCCTTCGATGCGACCATGAAAGATCCCGAGTTTGTCGCCGACGCCAAGAAATCGCGCATCGATCTCGAACCTATCGGTGGCGAAGAAGTGCAAAAAATGGTTAACGACATGTTTAACTTATCGCCGGCACTAATCGCCAAGCTGCGCGACGCGCTGAAGTGATGGCACCGCTCGGCGGCGCGCATTGCGGATTACAAATTCAAAATTCTAAAATGCGCAGCCGTGATGGAACGCCGCGATGAGTTGTAATAGATTTCGGGCGATAACTTGATTTGTGAGGGACCAATGATCGGTAAAACTCGGTGGGTTGCCCTTAGTGTCTCGTTAGCGATGGCTTTGACTGGTTCGGCTACAGCGCAGGCGCAAGACGTATTTAAAGATAAGACGCTGACCTTCATCGTCGGATATTCGCCGGGCGGTACCTACGACCAATACACGAGGCTGTTAGCGCGCCATATCGGTAAGTATTTGCCGGGCAATCCGACGCGAATCGTCGAAAATATGCCCGGCGCCGGCGGCATTATCGCGGCGAATCACCTTTATAACCGGGCCAAGCCCGACGGCCTTACCATCGCCGCCTGGGCGTCGCCGCTGATTTTGCAGCATGTGATGGGCAACGACGCGATCAAAATCGACGGGCGCAAGGTCGGTTGGCTCGGTATCCCCGGTCCTTATGACACCGCTTGCCATTTCGGCAGTCATAGCGGCGTGCGCACAATGGACGACTGGATCAATGCCAAACGGCCGATGAAAATATCTTCCATCGGTCCGGGCACGAGTTTGTCCGACGTGCCGAAGCTTTTAAAAGCCGCGCTGAATCTGCCTTTGGAGATGGTTGAAGGCTACAAAGGCGGCGCCGAAGCGCGGATTGCCGTCGAGAGCGGCGAAGTCGACGGTCTATGCGCTTCGTGGCAGGCGACCAAAGTGACTTGGCGCAGCCAGATGGACGCGGGCAAGATTCATGTCGTGCTCCAGGCGACTTTGAAATCTCATCCCGATCTAAAAAAAGTGCCGCTGGCGGTCAATTACGCCAAGACCGAGGAAGCGAAAACGCTGTTGCGGGTTGCCGATAACGTCCATGTCTATCAGTTTCCGTTTTCGGTCTCGCCCGGAACGCCGGGCGATCGGTTAGCAGCCTTACAACAGGCGTTCGTCAAAACCTTTCGTGACCGCGAGTTGGTCGCCGAAGCGAACAAGTCGCAGTTGGAAGTGGCACCGGTCGACGGTCCGACCACGGCCAAGACGTTTGCCGGCTTATATGACTTGAATCCGGCGCTGATCGCGAAGTTGAAAGACATTCTGATTCCCAAGAAATAAATCTATCGTATGAAAAAAGTTGTCGTTACCGGCGGCAGCGGCAAGTTGGGTCAGTTCGTGATTCGCGATCTGCTCGATCGCGATTATAGCGTGCTCAATCTCGACCGCGTTGCGCCGAGAGAGAAACTTTGTATGACGTGGCAGGTCGATCTGCGCCGCTCGGGCGATCTGTTCGAAGCCTTGCGCGGTGCGCACGGAATTATCCATCTCGGCGCTTATCAGGCGCCCAATCTGGCGCCGGATGCCGAGACCGTGAGCAACAACGTGTCGGCGACGTACAACGTGATGCGCGCGGCTGCCGATATGGGCGTGAAGCGCGTGGTTTTGGCGTCGAGCACGGCGGCCTTCGGCTTCATTTACGCGAGCAAGCTTTGGGCGCCGCAATACTTGCCCATGGACGAAGCGCATCCCTCCACGCCGCAGGATTCCTATGGTTTGTCCAAGGTGCTGGGCGAGCAGATCGCCGACTCAATCGTCTCCGTCCATCGCGACTTGACGGTGAGCAGCTTGCGTTTCCCGGGCGTGAATTTCGACCTGTCCTACGAGAGCTTTCGCGACCGCTGGCGCAACCCGTCGACGCGCGCCAGCGGCTTTTGGACTTACATCGACGCCCGCGATGCGGCGATGGCCTGCCGCCTCGCGCTGGAAGCGAAATTCACCGGCCACCAAGTGTTCATCGCCTCGGCGGCGAAGAATTGCATGATCCAGCCGACCCGCGAGCTGGTCAAAAAA
>DASSGE010001029.1:0-3784 GCA_035693605.1 Binatia bacterium | reverse complement strand
CAAGTTGATTAGCGGTCCGCCGGAGTTGCCGGGATTGATCGAGGCATCTGTCTGAATGAAGTTATCATACGGCCCTTGGCCGATATTGCGCCCCTTGGCGCTGACGATACCGGAGGTAACCGTATGATCGAGGCCGAAGGGATTGCCAATCGCCATCACCCACTCACCGACTTCGAGACGGTCGGAATCGCCCAACGATGCTGCCGGTAGGCTCCGGCCGGCATCTATTTTGATCACGGCGATGTCGCTCTTCTGATCTTTGCCGATGACCTTTGCGTCATAATTCTTGCCGTCCGACAATGTGACGGAAAGCTTCTGCGCCCCGTCGACGACATGATAATTAGTCAAAATCGTGCCGTCGGGATCGACGATGAATCCCGAACCGACACCGCTCTGCCGCTGCGGTCCGCGCGGCGCACCCCCGCCGAAGAATCGCTGCCAAAACTCCTCTGCTGGATCGTTGCCACGAGGACCGGGCGCGTTCCGCTCCGCACCGCGAACCGAAGTGGTCGAAACATTCACCACCGAGGGACCCAGCTTCTTTGCCAAATTGATAAAGTCCGGCAAACCTTGCGCCAGCGTATTGGCGCTGCTTGCAGCGTGAGCTGGCTGAAACGCACTCCAGTAAACCTCCGCGATCTTTAATCCTGGCATGACGGCCAGCCCGGCGACGACGCCAACAACTATCAGACGAGTTGTTTTTCTCCACTTCAAAGTTGGTTGCCAGTCTTCTCTGAACCCAAACATAATTTCACTTTCTTCGAAGTGATTATTCGCGACGCTCGCATGAATTCCCGTGAGTTACTTAGCCGGCAAGCGAGCGCGTTTTGGCTGCGCGGCCGCGAAGCGCCTCGCCCTTCCAGCGCATTAGACCGGCTCGCATATACTCCGGATCGAGACCTAAAATCTCACAAACATTATCGAAGGAAAATAAATGGGAGCGGTCTCTGTCGAGTATCCACTCTTCCGCATCTCGATGCATTGCCTGCTTACGCTTGCAATCCGAACCAACATTATCCTGAAAACAGCTCACCGCGTCGCGCAGAACGGCAAACATGAGGACGCGCTCAGCGTCAAGATGCACCCGGCGAGTCTGGGTCGCTAGATACTGACTCTCGATCAGCACATCCGGCTGAAAAATTGCCATCGCCCGCTCGTCGAGCTGCATGCGCGGCCCGTTGTTGTCCTTGACCCAGAATGGCTGACGTTCGCGATTGTCTTTAGAAACTGCGGTCTTTGCTGATTTTCTCCTCATATGGCACCTCCCCTGAGTTGTTTAGACGACCCAGATCTACCCAAGGTTCCAAAATAGTGAGAAATTATAGAACTGCTGACCGCGGTTAAAACCAGGTAAATCGCGCCAGTAGAGTACCTAGCCAGACGGCCGACACGCCCACGACGACTTGCAGTGGAATATTAAGCAGCGCCGCGGCTAGGTGCGCATCGCGCGCCAATGCAGTGGTTTCGTTAGGCGAAGGCGGAGAAGGTGGTAAAGCCGCCGAGAATACCGATGAACGAACAAGCGAAATTCCGCATCGAAGATCCGCCGCTGCTCGGCAATACCCCCAAGAAATCCGATCACCAAGCAGCCGATTACGTTAACCGTCAAAGTGCCAGCGGGGAAAAAGGGTTTGTCCAGAATCCGGAACACCCAGCCAGAGATTAAATAACGCAGCACTGATCCGACAAAACCGCCCGTACCGACCAAGAGAATTGCTTTCATTGGTTTCGATCGCGCTACTTGGCTCAATGTAGCGCAGCCACGTTCTAATTGCACTCACGCTCGCCAGTTTGACTCTTTAGCAGGAGCGGAATTTTTCGTCATCCTCAGCGCAAACAGGCTCTCCTTACTGATCTGCCGCTACTTCGGTTGACCCCACCACCCAGGGTGATAAATTAGTCGGCCATGCCACTAGCGACGATCGAAGAAGCGATTGACGAGATTCGCCGCGGCCGTATGGTTATCCTGACCGATGACAAGGACCGCGAGAACGAAGGCGACCTCTGCATGGCGGCCGAAAAGGTCACGCCAGAAGCGGTCAATTTCATGGCCACACATGGACGCGGGTTGATCTGCCTGACTTTGACCGAAGAGCGAGTGAGACATTTGGGTCTGGCTATGATGGTGTCGGACAACACTTCGCCATTCGGCACGGCCTTTACCGTTTCCATCGATTCGGCGCGAGGCATCACCACAGGCATTTCCGCGGCCGACCGCGCCAAGACGATTCTTGACTCAATCGCCGACGACGCCAAGCCCCAAGATCTGGCGACGCCCGGTCATATCTTCCCCCTGCGCGCGCGCAACGGTGGAGTGCTCGTCCGTGCAGGTCAAACGGAAGGCTCCGTCGATCTCGCACGACTGGCCGGTCTCAAGCCGGCCGGGGTAATTTGCGAAATAATGAAAGACGACGGGACCATGGCGCGACAGCCCGATCTCATGCGTTTTGCCAAGAAGCACAAGCTCAAGGTGGTCACCAACGCCGATTTAATCCAATTCCGTTTGAACTACGATTCACTCGTTTACAAAGCCGCGTCGGCGCCGTTGCCCACGCGCATCGGTGGCGAATTTCAGGCGATCGTCTATAACACCCACGTCGACGACAGCGAACACTTGGCGCTGATAAAAGGGCAGATCTCTCCCAACGAAGAAACCCTGGTGCGGGTGCACACAAAATATATACCGGGCGACGTTTTCGGCTTTGAGCTGCTCAACACCGGCGCCGTCATCCAGCGCTCCATGGAATTGATCGCCAAAGCGGGCAAAGGCGTGATCTTGTATCTGCAACCCAAGCAAAAGGCGCATCACCCTACGATGGTTGCCTATCCAAAAGTAGAAGGGAAACAGCAAAAAGGCATGGATCCGTCGTTCGTCTATCAGGCGGATTTCAAGGAATACGGTATTGGAGCGCAGATCCTGCGCGACTTGGGCGTGCGCAAAATGCGGCTGCTAACCAACAACAAAAAGCATCTTGTCGGTTTGCGCGGTTATGGCTTGGAAGTGACGTCACTGGTGCCGATTCCAAGGGAAAATCCCTTGCGGGTCGCCGCCAAAAGCCCCAAGACCAAAGCAAAACACGCCTAGCCGCTCTTGTGTGTGAACTTTTGAATTTGGAATTTAAAATTTCCAGCAAAGGGAGGACAAATGCCGATATTCGAATACAACTGCCGGAGCTGCGACGATCATTTTGAAATCTTCGTCTTGTCGGTCCGTGAAAAAATTTGCTGTCCCAAATGCGCCAGCAAGAAGGTCGATAAACAATTATCGGTTTTCAGCGCCCCGGCAACGAACAGCGACGCGGCGCCGAACGGCGGTGTCTGCACGGGCATGCCGCAAACCTGCGGCTGCCAGTAATACGATCGCACAAATTATTCAACAAAACTTGGTTTGAAATTCTCCTCGACGCGATCCCTGTCCTCCGTGCGGGCGATGCCTGTGCGGCGGGAATCACATAGAATCTTCAGAGGGAATTACGTATCTCGGCAAATCAGGACGAATGCGCTTGAGCGCTTCACCGATATTCGAGAACACCCGCTCTTCGATCAACTGCGATTTGACCCAATAATCGAGTGACGGGGCGTCGATAAAATTAATATCGACGTAACGTTCGCCCACCGGCTCACCGGTAATCATTATGCGCACCGAGAAGCCGGCATCGATGACGATGCCGCGCGCCCCTGGTGGCAACGGCAGCGCCGCTTTGATCTTCTCCAGTTTATCCGGTGGATACGTGCCGATATCGAGAGAGTAATAACCCCACTGGCCGGGCTCGACCTTTAGCTC
>DASSGE010001028.1:0-7956 GCA_035693605.1 Binatia bacterium | reverse complement strand
ACGAGCACCAGCACACTGACATCGCCGACGTAATCTTTCTTCAGCCCTTTGTAGTGCCCCGGGTCTTCTTTTTTGCGATCGCGCCATTCCTGGGAATATATCTCGCGCACTCGTTTCATCTTCTTGCGGTCACGGGTGACGACGAACTCCCAGGGTTGCGTGTTGGCTCCTGACGGCGCCCAGCGCGCGGCTTCAAGGATTGCTTCCAGTTGCTTGTCGGTCACCTTCCCGGTCTTGTAGACGCGTACGCTGCGCCGGTGACGAATGATGTCCAACAAATTATCGGTATCCACGAATGCTCCGTTGCGGTGATTGAGATCAATTAAGCGAAATTTGGCTGCGCCGGCCGAACCACCAGGCGACGAAGATGAGCGGCGCCAAGACCAATGTCATCAACAGGGTCACGGCGGAGGCTTTGTTGATGCTGCCGCTGTACCAGTAGCTCCAAATAACCGCCGGCAAGGTGATGTTGTCATGGACCGCAAGAAATACCGCGACCGTTAGTTCGCGATACACCAGCAGCGCCGTCCAAATCCACACAGAGAAGAGCGTTGGCCGGATCAAGGGAAACAATATTCGCCACGCGGTGCGGGCGGTCGACAAGCCGGAGACGAAAGCCGCTTCTTCGAGCTCGCGATGAATCTGCAGCAAGGAGCCGTTCAAAGCGCGGGTCGCGAAGGCCAACCGGGCGACTGTGTAGACGATGGCGATGATCCAGACCGAGCCATAGAGAGGCAGGTAAGTCCCGAGGACGAAAAGTGCAAGCAACAAGGCACCGATGGCGAGGATCACTTCGGGCAAGGCTTGCGGCAGGAATGCGCCGAATTCGAGCAAATAACGCAGCCGGCTGCGCGAGCGCACAATCAACCAGGAAAGCGCGAAAGCAAGCAGGAGAACCGCGAGCGGCACCGCCGCGACCAATAGGGCGGTATTTCGCAATCCACGCAGGACTAGTTCCCAATCCATACCCTGAAAGTGAGCAAACGACAGATTCTTCATCGCTTCGACCGATGGCGGCACGAAGTAAGGCGTGAGCGCGGCGTAGGCGATCAGCAACAGCGGCAGCAGTTTTGAAAACAGCGCGTAAACGAGGATGAAGGCCCAGGCGAGCAGCGACCAACGACCCAGGGGGATCAACGCCGGCTTATAACCCTTGCCGGTGACCACTTCGAAGCGATGCCCCTGGCGCAGCACCTGGCTGTACCACAGCGTCAACATGCCGGCGACGACGATCATCAGGGCACCGACCACACCGGTGATGCCATACTCCGGCAGTCCGGCGCCCTGGGGATGAACTTTCAAGTAGATAAATGTGCTGAGCAAATAAACGCGATTACCCAATCCCAAAATCGCCGGGATATCGAAGGTGGCGATACCAATGGTGAAGATGTAAATCACCGCTGCGAGAATGCCCGGCCGGGCCAGCGGCAAAGTGATACGCCGTAGTATTTTCGCGAAGCCCATGCCATGAACACGAGCCGCTTCTTCAAGGGACGGATTCATGGCGCGAAACATTTGCGACGTAAGAATGAACGCCAAAGCGGCGAGGCTCAAACCTTGAACGAACCCCATGCCAAGGGGCGTGGCGATATTGATCGGTCCGCCCTCAAGATCAAGCAGTTCGACAAGCCAGCGGTTGACAAAACCGATGCGCGGATGGGCGATCAATGTCCAGCCCATGGCGGTGTAGATACCCGGGATAAGCAAGCCTAGCGTCATGATTGCGTAGAGCAAGGTCTTTCCCGGCAGCGTGGTGCGTTCCACCAGCCACGCCACGGGTAAGCCAAACAGCAGGGCGACAAACGTTGCCGTGGCGGTGAAGATCAATGTGTTGACGGCCACGCCGACAATAAACGGATCGGCAAACACTTCGCGGTAATTGGCCAGCGTGTAAGTGGCGCTTGGCGTACCGAGCGCGCCTCGTTGCAAGCTCACCCAAAACATGACTACGACCAAGACAAGAATGACGGCCATCGGCAAGGCCGCCAGTGACAGCAGCGCGGGGGATGTCTGCGTGCCGGCGAGAAGGCCTCTTAAACGTGAAGTGTAGGCCGTCATGAAGATTGGAGTAGTGGAGGATGGAACAATGGGTTCACAGGGAAAGCGATCCCCACGCCATTATTCCAATACTCCAGGTGCCCGATTGGGTCTCCTTACTTTTGCCTCAGGATAGCTTCGAGTTCTTTTTGGATCACCGTGTAATCTTTGAACGACGCCAGCCATTCGGGCGAGTTGATGATGATCTTGCCTTTGGCGGCGCGCACGCGGTCGAGTTCGCGCTTGGTTTGGGACCCGGGGAATAGATGCAAGTCCAGACCGTCGATACGCCAGAGCAGTTCTTGGCCCTCGGCGCTCATGAGATAATGGATCAACAGTGCGCCGGCGTTGGGCGAGCGTGAATTTTTCGGTACCCCGGCGTAACGCATATGCAGCACGGTGCCTTCTTCCATGACGCTATGGCCCACCGGCGCGCCGGTGCGCTTGGCGACATTGACGTCGTTGCCGCCGCAGGTAAACGCCAGCATGATAAATTCGCCGCTGGTGATGCGCTCCACTTCGCCGCAGCGCATCAGGCCGGCGATCTGTTTGGACAGCTTGCGTGTGAAGTCGACCATTTTCTCGCGGCCTAAGAAATCCGGCGTGGCGAACTCGCGCATGCCGGCGGCGTAAGGGGTCGAGGCGATCTTGCCTTTCCACTTGGGATTGAGCACGTCGTCGATGCGCTTGGGGATATCATTGCCCTTGACCGCGTTGGTGTTGTACTGGACACCGACGACGGCGCTCGCCACCGCTACATGAGTCCCGTCGGCCGCGATCGGATTGAATTTCCCTTCGCTCGCCGGCTTGTCCTGGATGAATTGATTATAAGTCATCGGCTTGAGCACCTTACCGTTCAGCGCATCGAGCATCGCCTGGGCGTTGCCGAGATAGACGTCGGTGCTGGCCGGCTGGCCGGCGGCGGATTCTTGAATGATTCGCAGCATCAGTGCCTGCATATCGGGACCGGGCGTATATTGGCCTTTCAAGTCGAGCTTATATTTCCTGTTCATGTTGGCGATGATTTCTTTGAAACCTTCGCTGCCGCCGAAGCTGGCCTGGCCCCATTGGCCGCGCAGCACGCCTTCTTTGCGCGCGCCGTCGATCAGTTCGGCAAGGGTCGTGGCTCCGGCCTGGGCGCCAAAGCATCCAAGTATCAAAACCAGTGCGGAGACTCTAACAATCATGACCGTCCTCCTGTGATCTACGGCTCGCGGCGGGAGAAAACCATGATGTCGGCCGCGTCCACGGTAAATTGCGTCGATCCGTTTGTGCGCTCGGGCAGAGTGCGATTTTTGCCCAATAACTGAAGCTCGTTGGCTTCGGCAAAGTAGCTGTATTGATCGCCAAGGAAAGTGCTGGAAACCAGCTTGCCGTAGAAGCAGTTGATTTGACTTTTATCGTGGGTGACCCTTAGATTCTCCGGGCGAAACCCGAGTCGAATCTTTTGCCCCGGCTTGGCGGTCGATTCGACCTGAAGCTTGCCGATCGGGGAGTCGGCGATCCCTGCGGCCACGATCTCGCCATCGAGCCAGTTAACTGACCCGAAGAAATCAGCGACGTCGGCATTGTTAGGTTTGTGATAGATCTGCGCCGGCGTGCCGACCTGCAACAACTCGCCGGCTTGCATGAGGGCAATTTTGTCGGCAATGGCCATCGCTTCGATTTGATCATGGGTGACGTAGAGAACCGTGGAGCCCAACTGCTTAGCCAGTTCGCGAATCCTGCCGCGCACATCTTCGCGCAGGCGAGCGTCGAGATTGCTCAGCGGCTCATCCATCAAGAGCAGGCGGGAGTTGACGGCGATCGCGCGCGCCAGCGCGACTCTCTGCTGCTGACCGCCGCTGAGCAAAGTCGCCGGACGGTCGGCCTGTTCTTCGAGCTGAACTAAACGGAGCGCTTCGTTGACCCGACTGGCGACTTCACTCCTGGCGACGCGCTGTGTGCCTTCGGCCAGCGGCAGGGCGATATTTTGCGATACCGTCAGGTGGGGCCAGACGGCATAGGATTGGAACACCATGCCGAGTTTGCGTTGTTGCGGAGGGATCCAAGTGGGCGGGCTATCCGACGAAACTACTTTGCCATCGATGGTGATTTCGCCGCCATCCGGAGCTTCCAGGCCGGCAATGCAGCGTAGTAGAGTAGTTTTTCCCGAACCGCTGGCGCCGACAATGACAAACAGTTCACCCTCGGCGACTTGCAGGTCGAGCGATTTGATCGCGGCAACCACGCCGTCGCTGACGGTAAACCGTTTGTGCAAGCGGCGAATGGAGATCATGGCGATTGGTGATCCGTTATCACCTCCCAGCGGTCAGTCTTACTTATAACTGGAACTGACAACCGTGCGGTGGACGGCGATGCGTGGGCGTCAGTGGTATTCGGCACCCGGCAACGGATTGTTGACCGCTTCTTCCAAAGTCGTCGCGCGCCTCCACTCGTTGGCCGGACGGCTCTTGCCGTCGGTGCCGATTTGATCCATGGCGGCATAGATCTCGATTTTGTAACCATCGGGATCGTAGAACTCGACGCCCGGATTGCCGCCGGGACCGCGCCTGCCCTCGTAGAAAATCGTCACGCC
Organism: Binatia bacterium; assembly: GCA_035693605.1. Classification (GTDB taxonomy): domain Bacteria; phylum Desulfobacterota; class Binatia; order UBA9968; family UBA9968; genus DP-20. The sequence continues at coordinate 3,341 of DASSGE010001028.1, read as the reverse complement.
CTTGGCCTTCAAAAAGTCGCGGATCTTGAACAGCTCGGAGACGCTGGCGACTTCGAGCGCCATGTGATCGAAGCCGAGTTCGCCTCGTTTGGGCAACGGATTTTTTTCCGTTGCTTGCATCAACGCGATCGTGTGATGATCCGTGGCGTTGCGGAAAAAGACCATGCCGTTTTCGTTCTTATCGGAATACTTAAAGCCCATGATGTCGGTCCAGAATTTCGAGGTGCGCTCGAGGTCACTGCACGTGTAAACAATATGGCCGATCTTTTTGATCTTGATGGGAGACTTTTCTGACATAACGTACTCCTTTCAGTTGCCAGGCGACGCGTCAGCGCCGGTTATTAAAGTAGGGGATTACTAACACGGAAAATCTGGCAAGGCAAAGCTAATTCCAGCGCCGGCTTCACAGGCACAAAGCGCTAGCGGCGTGACAGTTTGGCGATCAGCTTGCGGCTATAATCACGAACGCTGGTGAGGTTCATCGAGCGGCGCTTGAGGATGTCCAAGCGGATTAATTTCCACTGAAGACTTTTGGCCAGTGATTTTCGTTCGCCCTCGTCTTCGATATGCTTAAGTAAGTCTTCAAGTATTCTAATGTCTTTGATGAGCTCGGCCTCCGGCGGCAGGACATGAGCATTCCTCAGGACATGATAGGCCATGCGCAAATCTTCCGGCACCTGGCTGTGATCCTCTAAGTTGAGCGGTTTGCCTTTGCCGGCAAGGTCGTTGAACTCGCCTTTGCGTTGGGCTTCGAGGATGCGCTGCTCGGCTAACCGTTCGATGAAGCTGACCGCTCCGGTGGGCTGGGTTGGACGTCTAACAGCCATACTTAAATCGCTTCAAAACCTTCAAGCGGTTCAATCGCTGTGCTCCATTAATTGCTCCGCCTCTTTTGAAGATACGGCGAAACGGCGGGAACGAATTGAACCGAGTTTAGCATTACCATTTTCGATTCATCTCCTCCGGCGGCCGGACATGGCGAAACATCGTGTAGAACACCACGTCGTTGACTAATTGTAACCCGCCGCCGATGAGGAGTGGAAGCATCAGTGAAATATTTTGCATCAAATACGTTGAAATGGTCGGGCTGATGCCGAAGGGAACGGTGCGCGCAAGGCTGGTGACACCGGCGGCGGAACCGCGTTCGCTCGATTCGACCATCGCCATCGTGAAGGAGGCCCGCAACGGGTTGTCCATATAGGCGAAGAACGAGCGGATCGCCATGAGTGCGGCGGCAAGGAAAAATGTCGGCGCGAACGGGATGGCGATGTAAATCATCGAGGCTAAACCATGCGAGAACGCCATGGTTTTCACCAGGCCGATCCAGCGGGCGATGATCGGCGCGCTTAGGAATGAGAGGGCTGCGAGAAAGTTGGAGATAAAAAATAACAGGCCGAGGGACTTGAGCTCGACACCGAAGCGCAAGAAAAACCAGTAGGAGACTAGCCCGCCGGCCATGCCCGCGCCAAAGTTATCGACGAAGGCCAAAATCGACATCTTCGTGACGAAGACACCGGTGGATTTGGAAATTTTCTTTTGAGCAAGCCGCGGCTGGTGTTGTTCGCTGATCGAATTATAGACCCACAGCAGGCCAACGCTGAAGAGAATCGTCATGAGAAATAACGGCTTGTACGAAGCGACCGAATCCCAGCCCCAGTGCTCCTCAAGAAACTGCGGCACGCCAGCGGCCAAAGCGCCCAGTGAGCCCATCACGGAACCGAAGAATGAATTGAGACCGAAGATCTGCGTGCGATTTTCCGGCAAACATTTTTCCGCAAGCAGAGCTTCTTCCACGGGATTGAATGGCCCGCCGCCCGAGCCGCCGCCGCCCGAGCCGCCCGCGCCGACGTTGGCAATGATCACCGCGAGCAGAATGAAAAACAGGCTGCTAAAAAATACGAAGATCGTGTTGGAGACGATCGTTAGCAGAGCCAAAAGCATCAGAATTTTACGCCGGCCATAGCGGTCCGACAGATACCCCCACAAGGCGGTGAGCACCGCGCCGCTCAGATAAGCGACTGAATAAACGATTCCGATGGTTACCGGCGTGTAGCCCAAACGATCGAGATAGATCGCGAAGATCACGTTTAGATATGAAAACGCGAAGGCGCGAATGCCGCGCGAGGCCATCAAGAGTTTGGCGTCGCGATGCAAGTTAAGGACGATTCCCACGGTTATGGTTTGGCCGCCTGGAGCTTTGCTCCTTGTTCTTCGGGCGGTTTGACATCGCGGAACATGTAGTAAAAAACGAAATCGTGAAAGAGTTGCAGGCCACCGCCGATCCAGATCGGCACGTTGAGGGCAAAGGCTTGCATCATGTAGGCGGAAAGTGACGGACTGATCGCTACCGGCACATGGCGCGACAAAGTTGTGAGGCCGGCGGCAGAGCCGCGGTCCTCGGGTCTAACCACGCCCATGATGAACGAACTGCGCAAAGGGTTGTCCATGTAGGCGAGGTAGGAGCGAATGATAGTCAGGGTGGCGGCGATGGTGAAGGTCGGCGCAAACGGCAGACACAGCCATGTCAGCGACGCGAGACCATGAGAAAACGCCATGGTGCGCACGACGCCGATCTGGCGGGCGATGATCGGCGCGGTGAGAAACGACATGGCGGCAAGAAAATAGGACAGAAAAAACATGATACCCAGGGACTTCAATTCGACGCCGTAGCGCAGGAAGAACCAGTAGGAGATCAGCGGGCTGATCAAACCGCCGCCCAGGTTGTCGACCATCCCGAGCAGCGACATTTTCAAAACGAACTTATTGGCCTTGGTGGCGTAGTGTTTCTTTTCGCGCTTCCGATAAACATGATGCTCTTCGATGCGTGAGTAAGCAAAGATCAGTACACAGCTAAACAGGATCGTTAAGGCAAACAGCGGCTTGTAGGAGGCGATCGGATGCCAATGTCTGCTCTCTTGAAGATATTGCGGCAGACCGCTGACCAGCGCGCCCAGCGAGCCCATCATCGACCCGACGAAGGAATTGGTGGCGAAAACCTTGTTGCGATTTTCCGGTGTGCATTTCTCGGCGAGCAGGGCCTGCTCGACCGGGCTCATCGGGCCGCCGCCTTGTCCGCCGGCGCCAGAGCCGCCGGCGCCGACGTTGGCGATGACCACGGCCAGGACGATGAAAACGAGATGGTCGAAGAAGATATAGATGACATTGGAGACTATGGTCAGCAAGGCCAGTAGCATGAGGATGTTCTTGCGGCCATAGCGATCCGACATAAAACCCCATAAGGCGGTTAACACCGCGCCGCTGGCGTACGCGGTGGTGACGACGAACCCCACCGTCATGGTCGAATAGCCCAACTGGCTCAAATAAATCGTGAAGACGACGCT
>DASSGE010001027.1:0-6045 GCA_035693605.1 Binatia bacterium | reverse complement strand
TGGCCAGCGCCGGGCCGGGACAAAGACCGCCCAAGCCCCAGCCGACGCCGAAGAGCGCCGCGCCGGTGATCAAACGCGCATCGATGCGGGTGGCGGTCGGCAATTGCATTGCTTCGCCGAGCACGCTCTTGTGCCGATTCTGGATCCAGGGAAACACCGGCAGTGACACCGCCAGCGCGCCGCCCATGACCAACATCAACGTCGGATCCCAGCGGCCGGCGATGTCGAGACAACCAATCACCCGCGCGGGATCGGTCATCTCTGAAATGGTCAGTCCCAGGCCGAACAGGACGCCCACCGCAAAACTGCTGATCGCCGGCAGCATTAGAATACATGCCTCGCAATGTAAACCGTCAGCACCGCGCAGGCGATGAAAGTCGCCGTGGCGGCGAGGGAACGCGGCGAACGGCGCGCTAAACCGCACACGCCATGTCCGGAAGTGCAACCGGAACCTAACCTCGTGCCGAACCCTACGAGCAGCCCGGCGAGGACCAATACTGCGTTGCCGGCTTGCTGTTGCAACGGCAGAGGGCCGCGAAGCCAGGCGTAAATGACCGCGCCGCAAATTAGACCGAAGATGAAAATGGCGCGCCACAGCCGTTCGCTCGCCGAGTTAGGCAGGATCAAACCTCCGAGGATCCCCGAGATGCCGGCGATGCGCCCGTTGAGGAGCAGGAGCAGCGCAGCCGCGAGGCCGATCAACAGGCCGCCGACCAAACCTCCGACTAAATTCGCTTCCGCCATAAACTTTGCCTGCGCCGGTCTACTTCGCCGCTTTCTTTGCCTTGGCTTTGGCCTCGGCGATGACCGGCTCCAATTTTTTCTTGAGCGCCGGATTCAACTGAAAGGCTTTTTGAAAATCAACGTCGGCGTCTTTGTCGCGATCCTGATAGACCCTGATGAGGCCGCGGTAGACGTAGGCGTCGGCATGTTTCGGCTGCAGGCTGATCACTTCGGTGAAGTCCCGCGCCGCGAAATCGTTCTTGTCGATACGCATATAGGCTAGACCGCGATTGAACGGCGCCTCGGCATCCTTGGGATTGAGCCGGATCGCTTCGCCGTAGTCGTCGATGGCGGCGTCGAACTTGCCGAGTTTCGTCTTGGCACGGCCGCGGTTGTAAAACGCTTCAGGATTCTTGGGATTGAGCTTGATGGCTTCGTCGAAGTCGCGGATAGCGTCGTCGTATTTCAAAAAAGCATCGGCGTAGGCGATGCCGCGGTTGTAATAGGCATCGGCGAACTTGGGGTCGAGGCTGATTGCCTCGTTATAGTCTTTGATCGCTTCATCTTTTTTATCGAGCGCTAGATAACTGTTGGCGCGATTGAAATAGTTCTGGGGGTTTTTGGGGTCGATACGCAGCGCTTCATTTTGGTCCTTGAGCGCGGCTTCGTAGCGACGTGCGTCGAAGTGGATGCTGGCGCGATTGGTATAACTCTTGGCGTCGTCGGGATTGAGCTTGATGGCGCTGGTGTAATCGTTGAGCGCGGCCGGATCTTGTTTCAGTCGCCGGTAGGTGTTGCCGCGAATGAAATAAGCCTCGGCATCCTTGGGGTTGAGCCGGATCGCTTCGCTGTAATCTTTTACCGCTTGTTGGTTTTGCCCCAGGTCGAAATGAGCATTGCCGCGGTTGAAGTAAGCGTCGGCCAGTTTTGGATTGGCTTTAATGACCTTGTCGTATTCGACAATCGCTTCCTTGATCTTGCCGCCTTCGTGCAATTCGAGCGCGGGCTTGAGCGGCTCCTCCACATGAGCGGCGGCTGCCGGCGCGGCGCCGTTCAGTGCACCGATTAACGCTACAATAACTACCGCCAGCGGGTTCACTAGGACTAACCCTTTCATTGCGGCGCAAACGAAAAGGGCGAAGATCGAACGGTGAGGCATGTCAAACTTTTGTGACGTTCGTAATCGAAGCGTCAATGTCCAAACGGCCAGAGCACGCGCCATGATTTTTACTTACCTTTGAGCGGACCGACGAAAGGCGCCAGCTTGTCTTTAAGACTGGCGTCCAACTCCAAGGCTTTTTGAAAGTCCTTTTGTGCATCGTCATCCTTTTTCAAGCGTTGCTTGATGATGCCGCGGTTGGCGTAAATTCTCGCGTCCTTGCCGTTTAGCTTGATCGCCTCGTCGTAATCCTTCACGGCTTCGTCATATTTGCCCACCAGCGAGTAGGCATTCGCGCGGTTGTTGTAGTTCTCGCCATTTTTCGGGTCGAGCTTGATCGCTTCGCTGTAGTCGACCACCGCCAGGTCATTTTTACCGAGACGGCGATGGGCAAGTCCGCGATTATAATATATTTCAATATCTTTCGGGTCGAGTTTTTGCGCCTGGTCGAAGTCCTGCACCGCTTTATCGAACTGCTTCAGGTTGAGAAACGCCAAACCGCGCTGGACGAAAACCCGCGGCGCTTTGGGATCCTGTTTGATCACGTCGTCGAAGTCTTTTATCGCTCGCTCGTACTGTTTCTGCGCGAAAAAAATATTGCCGCGGTTAAACCGCGCGTCGGTGAGATTGGGATTCAACTTGAGGGCTTCGTCATAGTCTTTGAGCGCGTTGTCTTGCTGGCCCATCTTCGCGAAAGCCAGTCCGCGGTTATTGTAGGCCTCATCTGATTTCGGCGCGGCCTTGATCGCTCGGTTGAACGCGGCGACCGCTTCTTTGTACTTGGCAGATTTATAGTGTTTTACGCCTTCATTGAAGGCATTTTGTGCTTCGGCGGCGAAGAGCGCGGCGGGAATCACTAGGATCGACAAGGAATTGAAGAGGCAACGCTTGACGGCTCTCATCATTGTTAAAAGTTTTAACTTATGGCTAGACCAATGTCCAATCTGGTGACGGCCGAATTGGCCTGGACAAATGGCTAAAAAAGGAATAAATCAAAATAAAATAAGGCCTAAAATTATAGGAGGAACAAATCATGACCACCGCAGCAGGTGTCAAGCGCACGGCCGAACAAGTTCTCGGCCAAGATAAAATCGTTTCTTCGGATTCCCATATCATGGAACCCGAAGATCTCTGGCTCAAAAATCTCACTCCCAGCTTGGCGGCAAAATTTCCGAAATTCCCGCCGCGCAACTCCGTCGGCGAGAAACCCGGCGGTCACGACCCCAAAGCGCGACTGGATGAGATGGCGGTGGATGGCGTCAGCGCCGAGGTTTTGTACGCGACCTTTGGACTTCGGCTATTCGCCCTGGAAGATGCCGAACTGCAGGAAGCCTGTTTTCAGATCGCCAACGACTGGATGATGGAGTACTGCAAAGTCGCGCCCGGCCGGCTTTTCGGCATTCCCAACATCTCGATGTACAACATTCCTAACGCCATCAAAGAGCTCGAACGCTGCAAGAAAAACGGCATGGTCGGCTGCATGATCTGGCAGGTGCCGCCGGAAAATCTGCCGTTCACCAGCGATTACTATAATCCGTTCTGGGAAGCGGCCAGCGAACTCGATATGCCGGTTAACGTGCATATCTTGACCGGCTTCAATTACAGCCGTTTCGATCGCAAGGGTCTGGACACCTACCGCATGACCGTCAATCAAAAGCTCACCGATGCGGCGAACACCTTGTTCGACTTCGTCTTCGGCGGTCCCTTGGCGCGCTACCCTAAGCTCAAGCTCGTCTACGTCGAAAACGAAGTGGGCTGGATTCCCTTCTACTGTCACGAATGGGACAAGTATTTTATCCGTCACAGCCCGAAAGCGCCGCTGCCTTACATGAAAAAGCTTCCCGGCGAATATGTTAAAGACCAAGTGTTCGCGACCTTCTTCAGCGATCCAGCCGGCGGCCGGATGATGGATTGGTTCGGCGAGGACAATTTTATGTGGTCGAGCGACTACCCGCATGCCGCTTCCACCTGGCCGCACTCGCGTCAAGTGATCGCCGACGAACTCGGCCACCTGCCGAAGAACGTCATCGACAAAGTGGTGCGCCAGAACGTGATTGATTTGTATCACCTCAAAATCGACGGAATTAACAATTAATATAAAAACCGCTTAGAAAGGAAGTACGATGGAACCAGCAAAAAAATTAGCTCCGACGGAGAAACCGCGCACGCAAAAGTTTTCTCTGCGCACGCCCTATATGAAGCAGGGTCGCGTCACCCAGTTGGTGGCGGAAACCGAAAATATGTGGATCCACACCAAGATCAATTACGAAGGCGGTGAGAACGAAATTCACACCCACCTTGACGAAGACCATTCGTTTATCGTACTCGAAGGCCAAATGAGCGTTTTTGACGAGAAGGGCAACGAGATTAAAGTGGAAAAGCACCAGGGAGTCATGATTCCCAAGGGAGCTTACTATCGTTATCTTAACACCGGCAGCGAGAACCTCGTCGTGCTGCGCGTCGGTGCCGGGATCAAGGGCAAGGCGCAAGGCGGTGAAGAGATGCGCGTGCGTCCCGACGGTAAGCCGTTAATCGCTTCGTCCGAGGAGAACAAGACTGTGCCGCCGATCGAAGATACCCGTTTCTTCGCGGACTCGGCCGGATAATCTTGCGCTACGCCGAATCTATGTCAGTTACCACCGGCCACTGAGAAATCAGTGGCCGGTTTCGTTTTGGGGAGGAGTTATGGCGCAAGCGATACGGCCCATGCCCGAGGAAATGCCGAGAGAACTATGGCGCGGCTATCGGCCGGCGAACCAACCGTGGCAGGGGAACGTCGCAGAAATTTTTATCACCCCCGCTTCAGCGCAGGCGATGGTGGCGGTCCCGAGGGTGCGTGCGTTTGCCGATCGCGGTTTGCAGGGTGATCGCTTCTATAGCGACTCCTGGAATGCCGTGAAGCGCTCGGATAAAGCGGTGAGTCTGATCGAGAGTGAAGTCTTGGAGCTTGCGGCAAAGGAGATCGGCGTCGATGCCATCGGTATTCTTACCCGGCGCAATATCGTCACACGCGGCGTGCCGCTGATCGAACTTCTCGGTCGCGAGTTCATCATCGGCAACGTGCGCATGCGCGGTATCCGTTTGTTCGAACCTTGTGGCCATCTGGTCGCGGTGACGAAGATCCCGGCGATCTTCAAAGCGCTGGAGCACCGCAGCGGGCTCAAGGCCGCGGTGTTAAGCGATGGCGAGATTCAAATTGGCGATGCGGTGGTATTGGAGCCCGCGAACGGAGTGGTAACAGCGGTGGGTTAACCGCCCTGCGCGTAAAATTCAAAAAGGCTGACCGGAATAGCTCCCGCTAGGTGACGCCCGCGCGGGTCATGACGCGTGAAAGAGTGAGATCAAAGAGATTTTAGGTTCGGTCGAAATGACGGTAACTGCGAATGGGGCGTCTCTAGCCAGTGGCGGGAGAAACTGTTCGTCTCGATCGTTTCAAAGCAACAAGGAACTATTGCATGCAGTACGGTTTACATCTTCCGGCATCGAGCGCGACGGTCAGGCCAGATGAGCTGGTGCGCTTCGCCCAGCGCGCCGAATCGTTAAACTTTTCACTGCTTACTGTCGCCGATCACGTCATCGTGCCGACCAATATTTCGGTGCCTTATCCGTATACGGTCGATGGCAAATATCCCGGTACCGGTTACCATCTTGAAACCTTGATGACCATGGGCTTTCTCGCCGGCGCGACCCAGAAGATTCGCTTCGCGACCAGCGTGATGATCCTGCCCTATCGCAATCCGATCGTGACCGCCAAAATGCTCGCGAGCCTCGACGTTCTCTCGGGCGGGCGGGTGGTCGTCGGTGTCGGTGTCGGCTGGATGAAAGAAGAGTTCGAGAACCTCCAGGCTCCTGACTATGCTGCGCGTGGGCGAGTCACCGACGAATATATCCGCGCGTTTCGCGAACTCTGGACGAGCGACCGGCCGACCTTTAAAGGCCGGTTTGTCAATTTCTCCGATTTGATTTTTCTGCCCAAACCGGTGCAGGAGAGTATTCCCATTTGGATCGGGGGGCATAGTAAAGCTGCGCTCAAACGGGCCGGTGAGTTGGGCGACGGCTGGCATCCCATCGGCGGTGTGCCGACGATTCCGCTCGAACCGGAGGATGTCAAAAAGGATTTGGCAACCGTAAGCGAGTATGCCGTCAAAGCCGGCCGTGATCCG
>DASSGE010001026.1:0-3883 GCA_035693605.1 Binatia bacterium | reverse complement strand
GCTTAAAAAAGATGGGCATCGAGCATAGCGACAACCGTCTCGGCCGATTGTTCAGCTCAAATTAACCGCCAACGGCGGTTATCCTCCAAAGCTGCAACCAGCTTTTCTTTGAGCCCGGTGTTGCGAATCTCCACTCTGACGTTGCGGATCGCCATGGCCAACGCCTTGTGACTGCCGACGACGATAACCAGTTTTTTGCCGCGCGTCACCGCGGTGTAAAGGATGCTGCGGTAGAGCATGATGTAGTGCGACGTATGCAGCGGCAGGACCACCACGGGATATTCGCTGCCCTGGCTCTTATGGATCGAGGTCGCGTAGGCAAGACTGATTTCATCCCACTCATCGGATTCGTACTCGACCACCCGTTCGTCGTAATCAACGCGAATCTTGCCATCGTCGCGGTCGATGGAGACAATTCTACCGAGATCGCCGTTAAAAACCCCTTTATCGTAGTTGTTGCGCAATTGCATGACCTTGTCGCGCACGCGCAGGGTCATGCCGGCGCGCTCAAGCGCCTCGCCCGCCGGGTTGAATAGCGCCTGCAGGTCGCGATTGAGTTGAATCGTGCCGAGCAGACCGCGGTGCATCGGCGTCAAGAGTTGCACCGACTGGACAATCTCCTCCGGGCGAGCGCCGAGCCACTGGGGAATGCGCTCGCGCAACAGTTCTTTGATCGTCTCGAGAATTTCTTCCTCGCTCTCGCGGGCGATGAAATCGAAATCGCGCCGCTCGCGCGAGTCGGAGAATTGCAGATTTTGTCCCTGCAAAATCCGATGAGCATTGACCACGATCAAACTCTGTTGATCCTGACGAAAGATGCGCCGCAGGGTCGCCACGGCCACCGATTGCGAGTCGATCAAATCCCTTAACACGCTGCCCGGCCCCACCGACGGAAGCTGATCGACGTCGCCGACCAGAATTAAATGCGTGTGCGGCTCGATGGCAGCTAACAAATGATCCATAAGGGCGATGTCGACCATCGATGCTTCATCGACGATGATGACATCGACTTGCAACGGGTTATCGGCATTGCGCTGGAATCCGCCTTCGCGCGGCGTGTATTCGAGTAAGCGGTGCAGGGTGGCCGCCTCTTCGCCAGTGCTTTCGGTCATGCGTTTGGCCGCCCGCCCGGTCGGCGCGGCAAGTGCGAATGTCACTTTGGCGCGCCGCAAAATCGCCAAAAGCGACATCAGCAAGGTCGTCTTGCCCGTTCCGGGTCCGCCGGTGATGATAAAGACTTTCTCCTGCAAAGCGCGCCGGGCCGCGTTAACCTGTTCTAAATCGAGCGTAATCGGCAGATCGGCGAACAGCGTGCCGCTGATGAGATCGATGGCACCGCGCTTAACGCTCTTGTCCTTCTCCCAAGGTCGTGACCGTCGTTCGCCTTGGAGAAATGACGGCGTGGTCAATAGCCGGGCGATTGACTGAGCGACTCTCTGTTCAGCCTCAAATATATTCGCCAGATACACGCGTGTGAGGTGGGGATCGCGATCGCTCTGTAGTACCACATTACCGCGTTCGGCCAGTTTCTCGACGGCGATGTCGATGCGCTCGTCGTCGATTTCGAGCAGTTGGCAAGCGCTTTTAGCGAGCGCGCCCAATGCCAGATAACAATGGCCGCGCTCTGCCGATTCGCGCAAAACATGCAGCACGCCGGCCTGCACGCGCAGTGGGAAATCGCCGCGAATACCAATCTGGCCGGCGAGCCGGTCCGCCAGCAGGAAGCCGATGCCATGCACCTGTTGGGCCAGCGCATAAGGATTCTCTCTGACTTGTGCGACCGTGTCCGCCCCATAGACACGGTAAATGCGCAGTGCCAAAGAAGCACCGACGCCGTGACCCTGAAGAAAAACCATGACGTCCTGCATACCGCGCTGAGATTGCCACGCTTCCATGATCCGGCGTGCGCGCACTTCGCCGATGCCTTCGACGTCGAGAATCCGTAGCGGTTCTTCGGATAACACCCGCAGCGTGTCGAGACCGAAGGCGCCGACCAAGCGCTTGGCGTAAGTCGGACCGATGCCCTTGATCATGCCCGAGCCGAGGTATTTTTCGATGCCTTCGAGAGTCGCCGGATCGACCTTGGTCCAATGGTCGACCTGAAATTGCAAGCCGTACCGCGGATGGCGCTTCCAGACGCCGGTGACCTTGATCTCCTCGCCTTCAGAAATTGGGAAGAGCATACCGACGACCGTCGCGGCCGGACCGCCGTCTTCATCCAGACGCGCCACCGTGTAATGACTCTCGGGGTGCTGGTAGGTGATCCGGCTGATGGTGCCTTGGATGGACGTAAGTTCGTTCTGTGTATACGCCAAAAAAAATTCTCCTGAGCCGATCCTACTTGAAAGTAATCAGAGCGTAAATCGCCGCACTTGCCTTTTCCCAGGGGGCCGCTAGAATTCCTATCAGCCTCCATGTCCACACGCAGCCCGCGCCAGCGGCCACGCCAACCCCGGTCTATTTGCTAGCATCGCCACACTGATTTGCGCTTCGTTCGCTGCATCGAAGTCCAAATTCAAGGAGACGCCACCGATGACCCTCGATAATTTTTGGTTCCAAGCGATTTTGATTCTGGCGTTGATTTTCGCCAATGGCTTCTTCGCCGCAGCGGAGATCGCCATGATCGCGATGCGCAAAAGCCGCATCGATGCGCTGCTCGACAAAGGCATCAGATCCGCCGCGGCCGTGGCCCGGCTGAAAGCCGACCCTGATCGCTTTTTGGCTACCGTCCAGGTCGGCGTCACTGTGGTCAGTTCGTTCGCCTCGGCGCTCGGCGGCGCCGCCGCCATCGGCTATATTAAACCGCAGATCGCTGCCCTGCCGTTCGCTTTAGCGACACGCTGGGCCGAAGCGATTGCGCTGATCATCGTCGTTCTGCCGATCTCTTATTTCTCGCTGGTGCTCGGCGAACTCGTGCCCAAATCCCTGGCGTTGAGATTCTCCGACCAAATCGCTTGCATGGTCGCGCGCCCGATTGAACTGCTCGCGCGAGCGAGCTCCATATTCGTCAAACTTCTTACCGGGTCGAGCAATTTAGTACTGAAACTCTTTGGTGGCAAAGACGCCGGCGGTGCTAGTTTTATTTCTGCCGACGAGGTCAAGTCGTTGATCCGCGAAGGCGCGGCTAAAGGTATTTTCAACGAGACGGAAAAGGAACTCATTCATAGCGTTTTCGAGTTTACCGATACGCCAGTCAAAGCGGTAATGAAGCCGCGCACCGAGATTCACGCTCTCGAAGTCCATGCGTCATTGGCGGAGGTGGCGAAAAATTTCGTCGACAGCGGCTTTTCTCGGGTGCCGGTTTACGACGGCGATTTGGACAAAATCATCGGCATACTCTACAACAAAGATGTCTTCAAAGCCCTGCAAGAGCATAGCGATTTTCGCGTGCGCGATCATTTGCATCCTGCTTTTTTCGTGCCGAGCACGTTGCCAATCAGCGAACTGTTGAAACAACTGCAACGACGCCGGCTGGCGATGGCCCTGGTGGTCAACGAATTCGGCGAGATCGAAGGCATCGCCACGCTCGAGGATTTGGTCGAAGAGATTGTCGGCGAGATCCGCGACGAATACGACCGCGAGGAACGGGGCCCTGTGGAGCGCCTACCGGACGGCTCGATGGTGATCGCCGGCTCGGCTCTGCTCAAGGATCTAAAAGCTGATTTCGATCTGCCGTTCGAAGAATCGCCGGACTATCACACGCTCGCCGGCCTATTGCTGGCGCGCTTGAAACGAATTCCGCGCGGCGGCGAATGGATCGATGAGAATGGCTACAAACTGACGATCGTCGACATGGAAGGCCGGCGCATTGTCAAAATCAAAGTTGAGCGAAGTCAAGCCGCGTAAATCCGCAGCAATGGGGCATTGCGCCATCACCGCAGTT
>DASSGE010001025.1:0-2372 GCA_035693605.1 Binatia bacterium | reverse complement strand
GTCGACATCTCCCAGCCGGTCGCTGGTTCGATCAAAGTGCATCGGGTCGCATGCGCCATCGACTGCGGCGTAGCGATCAACCCGCGCTCGATCGAGCAGCAAATGCAAGGCGGCATCGTCCATGGCCTAAACGCCGCGCTGTGGGGCGAGCAGAAATTTATCGCCGGCAAGGCGGTAAAGAAAAATTTCAACACCGCACGCATGCTGAAAGCCAGCGAGATGCCAAACGTTGATGTGGTCATCGTCGAGAGCGGACAACAGTACGTCGGCGGCGTCGGCGAACCGGGCGTGCCGCCCATCGCCCCGGCCGTGGCCAACGCCTATTTTCGTCTTACAGGTATAAGGCAAAAAAACTTGCCGTTCTTCCCAAACGCGGGCGGGTTTGGTGGCGGTTGAGATTCGGGCTAATCACAAGGGGAGGCAACTGCACCCGCATGGTATTCATCGTGCGGATGTTCACTTCGTCTTGTTAAATATCTCATCGAAGCGCGCCACCGTCTCGTTGTAGTTTTCGATCATGCCTTCGGGCCGCGCCGGGTAAAGCTTTAAACCTTGGGTCAAACTCGGTGGATCGGCCGACACGTCACTTCGAGCGGGGATGCGCCGGAGTCCACGCAGCAGACTCTGCCCTTCCCTGGATAAGACGAAATCGACAAACAACCGCGCCGCGTTGGCATGGGGCGCTTTGTCGGGGATCGCAATCGCGTTGATGGCGGTAATCGTCGGGCCTTTGAAACGCACCCATTCGATCGGCGCGCCAGTCGCTTTCATGCGCTCAACGCGATTGGAGTAAACCACCGTCGCGATCGCCGACTCACCCGCCGCAACTAACTGCGCCAGCAGCGTATGGCCTTTGCGCATTTGCAAGTTTTGCCCGGCAAACTTTTTCATGAAGTCGAGCCCTTTGTCGCGCCCCATGATCTGCACCAAATGATAGAACCACTGATACTCCTCGGTTTCTAAACTAATCAAACCTTTCCATTTTGGATTCAACAAATCTTCGTAACTCGCCGGCGCATCCTTGGCCGCCACCATGCGGCTGTTGTAGCCGATCACGTAGGGAATTTGGTAAAACGCGGTCCAGTAGCCCTGAGCATCTTTGAAACCATCGGCATAGGCCGCCGCTTCGTCGGAGAGATAGCGTGCCAGCATAGCGGCATTTTTGAGCTGGTAGACTTGCACGATACTGGTCTGAAAAACATCGGCCAAGTGCGTGTTGGCGCGATGTTCGACCATGAAACGCGCCTGCACTTTCTCGCCGCTGGAACGAAAAATTTCCGGCTTAATAAAGGGATACTTCTTGGCAAACTCTTTGGTAAACAGACTCGACTCGTCGGTCTCCATACCGGTGTATAAAACCAACCGGCCCTCCTTTTTCGCGCCTTCGAGGATCTTCTCCCGGTCAGCGGCCGCGCCATGAAGCGGCTTCATCGGACAGGCCATTAAGCCAACCACCATCAAGAAAATTAAGATTCTAGCCTGCGGTTGCACATCAATCCTTTCGTTAGCTCACTTTGAATCCATCATAACGCCAGAGCAGAGCCCCTTGTCAATGTTTTCCGCGCCGGGAAACCATCCGATACCTTGACAATCTGGCGCTGACTCTCCTATCGTCGGTAGACGAATTTTCCATCATGCTTTACACAGCCGAACAGGGACAAGCCTCCCTAGCGATCTGTGGCGACATCATGCCGTCACGGCGATTGGCGGTCTTTCGCGAGCCGCAGTTTCTCGCCCTGCGCGAAATTCTGCGCAGCGCCGACGCCTGCTTTGCCAATCTCGAAAGCATGGTCGTGCGCTACGGCGAAGGCACGCCGGCGATCCGCACCGGCACGCATATGGTCACCGAACCCGACCTGCTCGAAGACTTGAAATGGTTCGGCTTCAATCTGCTGAGCTGCGCCAATAGCCACTCGCTTAACTTCGGCGAAGAAGGTTTACGACTGCAGAACCGGTATCTCGACGCCGCGGGCATCGCTCACGCCGGCACCGGGGAAAATTTGCGCCAAGCCAGCAGCCCGGCATATTTAGACACTCCAAATGGCCGCATAGCGCTCATCGCCGCTAGTGCCCATCTGCCGTCCGAGCAAAATCGCGCCGCCAATCAACGCGTCGACTTTCGCGGCAAGCCCGGCGTTAACGCCCTCGGCTTCGAAACTACCTTCGTGATCGACAAGGAATCGTTCCTGGCTTTGCAACGGCTTGGCACTTCTCTCGGCTTCGACGACCAGCGCTTACGGCTCATCGACCACGGCTTTCACTCCGATGAGCAACTCGGCACGGCCACGAACACTGAATATAGATACCTGGGCGACCGCTACCTGCTAGGCGAAACTTTCGACATCCGCACCGCCTGCGATGGAAACGACGTC
>DASSGE010001024.1:0-8219 GCA_035693605.1 Binatia bacterium | reverse complement strand
CCGAGTCCTTGGTTCAGCACCCTGACCGCATAATGGAACTGAATGGAACTAAATCCTTACTCTTGATCGCGCCCCGCCGATGTGGTGAAAAGTAGCGATGTCGTTTCCTGATCATCTACTCGTCGGCACTTCGAGCTGGTCATGCAGCGATTGGCTTGGCTCGTTTTATCCAGTCCATCTCAAACCAGGCCAGTTCATCGAGGCCTACGCACGTAAATTTGCCGCTGTGGAGATCGATTCAACCTACTACAGCATTCCGCCGCCGCATGTGGTGGCGAGCTGGCGCGAAAAAACTCCGCCGGGTTTTGTTTTTGCCGCCAAGGTGCCGGGTGTAATTACTCATGAAAAGGTACTGAAGAATTGCCAAGCAGAATTCACGTCGTTCTTGAATAACATATCGCTTTTGGGCGACCGTTTGGGTCCGCTGCTGTTCCAGTTCCCGTATTTTAATCGCAACACTTTTTCGTCACGCCAACCTTTCGACAACTTACTCAAGCCTTTTCTGCAATGCCTGCCCAGTGGATTCAAGTTTGCTTTGGAGATTCGCAACAAGAATTGGCTGAGCTGGGATTTCCTCGAGATGTTGCGCGAGCACCAAGTAGCATTCGCCCTGGTCGCCCAAGCATGGATGCCGCGCATCGATACGTTAGCCAAAGCGCTCGACCTGGTCACCAGCGATTTCGCTTATGTGCGCTTTATCGGCGACCGCCAAGCCATCGAAGCCAAAACCAAGCGGTGGAACACACTGATCGAAGACAAGTCCGATGAAATGAAGGTTTGGATCGGCGAAATCAAAAAGATTACCGACAGAGGCGTCAAGACCTACGCTTTCTTCAACAACCATTACGCCGGTTTCGCACCGGGATCGATCAAGCAATTTGACGATCTTTGGCAGCAAAACGAATCCCTGTCGCGGTAGAGTTTGACAGTACACCTCTATCGTTCAGGACGTCTGGGATTTTTTTCGGATTGTCGAGCCGCGAGAAATCTTTTCGAATCGTTGCCACGACCGTGATCGCTCAAGACTTGACGCAAATTCCCGAGCGGGCGTATGGTCAGGGTGGCGAACGAACCCGAGCAAATCATTTGGAGGAATCCTATGGCTGCCGATAAAAAAAACGCTCTGCATCTCGCTACCCACTCCGGTTGGTACCGCTATGAGCGGCGCGGCGAGAACTGGGAACAAACCGATCGGGCCCTTACCTTTTGGCAGATGAGCTGTATCCAAGTGGATCCCAATGATGCCCGACATGTCTATGCCGGCACGGAGCACTCCGGAATGTTCGTCAGCAAAGACGGCGGCAAAGATTGGCAACGCGCCGAACCCAATGTTCCGATATTGGAAATGTCGGCGATGCTCGCCCTGCCGGGGAAAATCATGGTCGGCACTCGCCCCGCAGCCCTCTATGTGCACAAAGACAGCGGCGGCTGGCAAGAAATTAAAGGCATTCGCCAAGGTGCCTTCGGCGGCACTTTTCCACCCAATCCTGATTTGGCGCCGCGCACCCGTGTACTGACAACGGAGAAAGGTTCCGGAAACCGTCTCTATGCCGGTATCGAGGTTGGCGGTATTTTGGTGAGCGATGATGACGGAGAAACCTGGATCAAACGCAATGACGGCCTTACCGATCCGGACCTGCACCAAATTCTATCGGCGAGCAAGAGACCTGGACTATTGGTGGCTGCCTGCGGTGAGGGCGTTGCGCGCAGCACCGATCGCGGCAATACATGGCAGCCCGTCACCCCTGCCGGTGGTCGGACTTACGGCAATGCGCTCGCCGAAGATCATCATGGCAATATCTATTTAGGCATAACTCAGGACCGGCCGCGTACCTGGCTACGCGCTGGGCGCGCCAAGACAGCCATCTTCAAATCACAGGATGGCGCCAACTGGGAGTTTCTCACTGACCATATGAGCGGGGGAGTCATGGAAATGTGCGCGAACGCCGACGGCAATGGTGTCTTAATCGCCACCGCCGACGGAGAGGTCGTAGACGTCGATTCAAATGGCAAAGCCCGCACATTGATCACTGGCGTGCCGTGCATCAACGGCTTGGCGTTGGGGGCGTAACTCGTGTACCTGAAGGACTCTCGGCTTTAAGCCGTTGAGTTCTGAGTGTGTCGACCGGAAGTCAACTTTTCTATTCGTCATTCCGGCGGAGGCCGGCATCCAATTTCTTTTTGGCCTCGCAGCAGAAGAGGAGATGGACGCCGATCGCCGCCGGCATGACAAATCGTCTCGTCGCCGTAGCAGAGAGATATTTCAACTAACCCCGACAGTGAGATCAATCGGTTGTGGGGGACCGGTCGGTCGCGCTTTTTCTACGACACCGGCAGTTTCTGATACTTGCCTTTGAAAAATAGCAGCGGCCGATCGCCACTGGCGGCGACGTTGAGGATCTCGCCAACTACAATCGTGTGGTCACCGCCTTCATAGCAGGCGGTGATTTTGCATTCCACGTGACCTAACGCGCCGTCGATAAGCGCGACGCCATTGCCGCCGACATGCCATTTCAAGTCTGCGAATTTATCGATCCCTTTAGTAGCGAAACGGCGTGAGACATCTTCCTGATCCTCGCTCAAAAAATTAACGCAAAAACCGTTCCCGCTCTCGAAGCAAGCGTAGCAAGTAGCACCTTTATCTACGCTGATAATCACCAGTGGCGGATCGAGCGAGAGCGACATGAAAGCATTGGCGGTCAAGCCCTGCGGCGCACCGTCTTTGTCCCGGGTGGTAATTACCGTGACGCCGGTGGCGAAGTGTCCCATTACACGTCGCAGTTCTTGAGCTTCAAAGGCCATTGGATCTCCAGATTTTAAAAACTTTTCCAAGTGGTAGCAGAGCCCGCCAAGGCCTGTCAATCGAACTGGCGTTACGGCAGTGGCTTACTGCTAAAGACTCCTCACTTCGATCGGGACGGCGGCAAAATTAAAGTTGGTATTTCGAGTGCCCGAAAAATCGTTCAACCGACTCTCGCAGGCGGGATAAGACAAAGACTCTGAACGAGTAGACTAAAGAAGGCTAAAAGTGCTATCAAGAAAACATTCGAAGGAGGACTTTATATGGCCTTACAGGAACAGCGAGCCGATAACGCTTTTGATCGTTACATCGCCGAAGTGCGCGCCGTATGGGGCGACGGCAAGGATCCCCAGCTACCTTACAAAGTCGCCGCGCTCATGGAAAAACTTTTTGCCTCGACCAGCCCCGACGACCCCTGGATGGCCGAGATTATTCGCGATGGCAAACCCTCCCGCGAACTTTATCGCGACGCCGATCATGGTTTCATTCAAATGGGTCATGTGCACAAGCAAGGCCACGGCAACACACCTCATGACCACGGTCCCTGCTGGGTCGTCTACGGTGCCTTTAGCGGCGTCACCGAGATTACCAAATACAAGCGCTCCGACGACGGTTCGCAGCCTGGCAAATGCACTTTGGAAAAAGAGCGGCTCGATCGTCTTACTCCGGGCGTGGTCGTCCCCTACGTCAAAGGCGACATCCATTCGACCAATGCTGTCGAAGGTCCCGGCGTAGTCTTCCGCTTTTTGAGCTTTGATTTGGATAAGATCGATCGCAGCCGTTACAACTTGGAAAAAGGCACGGTCATCCCGGTGCCGGCGCGGTAGGTTCCGGTCTTTCAGCTTTGCTTTAGCGGGTAGCTTGGGATTCGAATACGCCCTCGCAAAGGCGCGAAGACGCTACGTTCGGAGCGA
Organism: Binatia bacterium; assembly: GCA_035693605.1. GTDB lineage: Bacteria > Desulfobacterota > Binatia > UBA9968 > UBA9968 > DP-20. Next base: position 4,505 of record DASSGE010001024.1, on the reverse strand, counting down.
ATGATAAAACGAATGCATTGCCTTTTTCGCCGAATTTGCGACTCCGGCGTCTCTGCGAGTATTCTTCCGACTTCCGGACAAAGGTAATGCAATAATTCCATGAGCGGCAACGACACCATCTTTGAACAGATTCGTTCCAGCGGCTGCCTCTCCTACGTGCTCGGCTGCGCCCAAGACAAACTTTGTGTCATCGTCGACCCAGAGATCGACAAGACCGACGACTACGCCGGCTTGGTCGATTTCTTCGGCGCCAAGATGCTCTATGTCGTCGATACCCATACCCACGCGGATCACAACTCGGCCTGCAAGCTCATGCGTGAGCGCTACGGTGTCAAGGTCGTTATGCATCGCGCCACCGATGCCCCTTATGTCGATATCAGAGTCGAGGACGGCGAAGAGATTCATTTCGGCAAGCAGGCGCTCAAGGTAATCTACACACCAGGTCACACTCAAGATTCCATGTGCCTCCTATTCAATGACCGGATTTTCACCGGCGACACCTTGCTCATCGGCGGCTGTGGCCGTACTGACCTGCCCGGCGGCAGCGCCGAGCAACAATGGGACAGCCTGCGCCGCTTGCAAACCCTGGAGAACGACATAAGAGTTTATCCGGGCCATGACTACCGTGAAGCGGTCTCGACCCTCGGCGATGAAAAACAAAAAAACCCGCGAATGACCATACCGTCGCGCGATGAATTCATCCAGTTCATGACTTCGCGCAAACCTCCCCTACCGCGCAAGATCCAGGAAGCGCTGGAGTGGAACCGCACGCCAATCTACCGACAACGCGGCCTAGGCGAAGGGATTTGAAAGACTAAAAATTTCAAATTTCGTACTCTAAACCGGATAGCGACAAACTGTTTCTCACTATGACTGGTGTCGAATGCCTTTGTCTAATCCAACGCTTGATTGACTCCACAACCGCTCTCGTGTTTTGAATGATATTGTGAAACGCGAGCATTCAACACCATCGCAGCATTCCGCAATCCTCGATATCCTCCGGCGCTATTGGGGTTACAACGAGCTGCGACCGCTGCAAGAGCAGGCGATCTGCGCCGAGTTGGATCACCGCGACTCTTTGGTCGTTCTGCCCACCGGCGGCGGTAAATCCCTCTGTTACCAGATTCCCGCGGCGGTGGCCAAACGCACCGACATCGTCATTTCACCGCTGATCTCGCTGATGAAAGACCAGGTCGACGGTCTGCGCGAGTGCGGCTATCCGGCCGGCGCGCTCTACAGCGGCATGCCGCCCCACTCGGTGCATGACACCGAGGCGCAATTTCTCGCCGGTCGTTATCAATTGCTGTTCGTCGCGCCGGAACGATTGTTGACGCCGCATTTTTTGCAGTTGGCTGAAAAAATAAAAATTCACTCGTTCGCCATCGACGAAGCTCATTGCATCAGCCACTGGGGCCATGATTTCCGGCCGGAATATCGCCGGCTCGCTGAGCTAAAAAAGCATTTTCCCAAAGCCAGCCTGCACGCCTACACCGCCACAGCTACCGAACGCGTGCGCCTCGACATCGCGCAGCAGTTGAAGCTGCGCAATCCCGAACTGCTGGTCGGCACCTTCGACCGCCCCAACCTGGTCTATCGCATCGTGCCCCGCGTCGACGCCCGCGCTCAGGTGTTGGAAATTTTAAAGCGCCATCGCAATCAGGCGGCGATCGTTTACTGCATCAGTCGCAACGATACCGAATCAATGGCCAAGTTTCTTCAAGCCAATGATATCCGCGCGGCGTGTTATCACGCCGGCATGGAGCCCGACCAGCGGCGACGCATCCAGGAAGAGTTCGCGTCCGAGGCTCTCGATGTCGTCGCCGCTACCGTTGCCTTCGGCATGGGCATCGACCGCAGTGATGTCCGCTGCGTCATCCACGCCGCAATGCCTAAGTCAATCGAACATTACCAGCAGGAGACCGGCCGCGCCGGGCGCGATGGTTTGGAAGCGGAGTGTGTGCTGCTCTACTCCGCCGCCGACGCCATGCGCTGGGACTCACTTATCACTCGGAACGCGACCGATGCCGAAGCAGCGCCGGAAATCATCGCCGCCTCGCGGCAGTTACTTGATCATATGCGCCAGTTATGCTGTGGCATTCACTGCCGCCACGCCAAACTGTCGGAGTATTTCGGCCAGGCCTATCCCAAACCCAATTGCGAAGCCTGCGATGTTTGTCTCAACGAAGTTGAAGGCCTAGCGGATGGCACAGTGACGGCGCAGAAGATTCTTTCCTGTGTCGCCCGCGTCGGCGAGCGCTTTGGCGCCGCCCACATCGTCGATGTTCTCGCCGGTGCCGACACGGAACGCGTGCGCCGCTGGGGCCATGACAAGCTCAGCACGCACGGCCTGATGAAAGACACCGATCGCAAGAGCCTGACCAATATGGTCTACCAGCTCATCGACAACGGCCTGCTCGAACGCAGCGACGAGGAATATCCCGTGCTGCGCTTGAACGAAGCCTCCCGCGCAGTGCTCAAAGGCCAACGCACCGTCCAACTCGTCGAACCGAAGATCAAAGTAAAAGTAAAAAAGACCCGCTTCGACGAAAAATCGTGGGAGAACGTCGACGAAGGTTTGTTCGAAGCGCTACGAAGTTTGAGAAGAAAACTCGCCGACCAACGCGGTGTGCCGGCCTACGTCCTGTTCAACGATGCAACATTGCGCGATATGGCGCGCACACGGCCAGGCTCCGCTGATGCGCTGCTCACGATTAAAGGCGTCGGCGAAAAGAAATTGGCTGATATCGGCGAGCCGTTTCTCGAAGCGATCTCCAGCTACTGCCGGGAGAAGCGGTTAACATTGGATTTGTGAGTTGGGACACTGTCGCGAATTGACAGTCGATTTCGCCGAACCCGTGCACCGACTAGGCGAGATCGAACACTAACAACTCATTCGACCTACCCCCGCCGCCGCATTCGATGCCGCCGGCCGCGAAGTAGAGCGAATTGCCGACGACTACCCCGCCGAAGCCGTGGCGACCGGCAGGCATCGGTGCCAAAGCGGACCAGCGATTAGTTTTGACATCGTAGCCTTCGAACTCAGGGAAGGTTTTTTTGTCTCGGCATTCGCCGCCGGCGATGATAACCTTCTCCTTGTAAAATGCGCCGGCGACGCCGCTGCGGGCGGTGGGCAATGGCGCGCCCGCTTCCCAGGTATTGGTCGCGGGATTGTAGATGTCATGCTGATTGACGTTCTCAGCCGAGCTATTCAAACGGCCGCCAACGGCATGAATGCGCCCGGCGGCGGCGACTACCGCCAGGTGATCGCGCGCCCGCGGCAGCGGCGCCAGTTCCGTCCAGCGATTGGTCGCTGGATCGTAAACTTCATGTGTGGTGACCGTCATCCTATCCGTGCCCCGTCCACCGACGGCGTGAATCTTTCCATTCAACACAGTCACGCCCACAGACCCGCGCGGGCTCTTCATCGGCGCTAAGGTTCGCCAGACGTCTTTCACTGGATCGTATTCGTAGACCAAATTCACCGCGCCGCCATGGCCGCTCTGAGTGAACGCCCCCACAACGTAGATTTTGCCATTCAGGCCGGTCGCCGCGGCATGGGTCATGCCGCTCGGCAGCAGCGCCCGCGACCGCCAACGATCGGTCGCAATGTCATATTCAAAATTGATCTGCTGGTCGACGCGATCCGCCGTGCTGCCGCCGATGACGTATATCTTGTTGTTGACCGCCGCGACGCTGTTTTCACTGATCTGAATCGGCAGTGGCGCTTTGCGCGACCAACTGCCTTGCGAAGAAGTAGACTGACTCAGTGTGGATGCGGATTCCATCGAACAAGCCGGCAAGAGAAATATTAAGAGGGCGAGAGATAACGGGAAAAGGCTGAATGACCGTTCCATGCGCACCTCCAAGACTGAGCGAAGATTACTAATGCGCCGACTATCACGTACTCAGTAAATTCTTGTCAAACGAAGAAGGCGGGTTTGAAACCCCGCCCCTACCATTCCGCTCCCCTGACCATCCGAATCCAAAACTCTTATAACTTTGTGGTCTTTGCGCTCCTTGTGGTTAAACCGAGGTCCCTCACTCTTCATCCTTCTTGAAATAGTAAGCTTCCGGCGCCGGCTTGTAAGAACGCGGCAGCCAGAGCGGGCGGCGCAGGTTGTTCGGTCCCGGCGCCGGGCGGGTTTTGAGCATCCATTTTTTATAGACCTCGTGGGACTTGTTGGTGTCGACAAACACATCGCCGTATTTGTCGTCCGGCCCGGGTTTGGTCACCCGCACCTTCTGATGCCAGCAGTGCTGGCCGCTGATGAAGTCAGGCTGCACGGGAAACGTCAAGTTCTGATGCACGCCGCCGTCTTGCCAGAAGATGCGCGAGGAATCAGGATCCTCGCTCTTGAACGGCATGATGCCGTGGATCGTCCGCATCAGCCACTTGCCTTCGCCCATTTGTTTCAAGTCGACCAGCGCGGTCGACCAGCGCTCGCCGCCGGCATCTTCCTGCAAGCGCCAGCGGCCGAGATGGTGCGAGCAGGCGATGACGCCGG
>DASSGE010001023.1:0-2764 GCA_035693605.1 Binatia bacterium | reverse complement strand
CGTTTGGCGGTGTAAGTCTCGACGCTCAGCGCCACCAAGTCGGTCGGCTCATCGTAGGGAATCGCTTCAAAACGATCGTCGTAAAAACGCTTCTCGACGCCGGACGGCGTCAACGCGGCGATCATCGCCGCCGGCAGCGGCTCCATCTGCCACGTGCGGATATACTTTTTCATGCCGGCGAAGCGTCCGACGCAGGGATGAACGATGGTCAGGCGAAACGGCCGAGCTTTAGCGGAGCTGATCATCGGATTGCCAGGGAATCTGACGTCACAGTCCCGGACGCAGGTTCACGCCAGAGCGGCGACGACATCCAGTCGCAATTGTAAAACCTGTGCAGACGATTCGCATAATAGCGATAGCTCAGGTTGGTAAACAGCGCGACGTGCCAGGGCGCGGCGGTGTAGCGCAGTCGTTCGCTCATATGCGACCAGCTGTAAGCATATTTCCAGGCCGCCTCGGTGCCGCGCTGCAACTGCTCGACGCTCATCTGCAGCGGTTGAAATACCACATGCTGGCCATCGTACTTTTCCCAGTCGCGGCTGAGGATTCTCCTCTCCAGTTCCAGACGCCGATGCAGTTCGGTGCCGGGAAACGGCGTCACCACGGCAAACCGGGGCAGATCGATGCGCGCGTCCACGGCAAAACGCGCGGTCTTGAGGAATACCTCGGGCGTATCCTCGTCGAGACCAAAAACGAAGCAGCCTTGCAAGGCAATCTTGCGCTCGTGCAAACGCGCGACGACCTGCGGATACTTTTCCGGGTCGTTGAAGCCTTTGCTGCTTCGCCGCAGATTGCGCTTGGAGATCGACTCTAAGCCCATCAGCAAGCCGCGGCAGCCACTGCGCGCCACCAGATCCAAGAGTGGTATATCATCACAGAGCATGGTGGTCGCCAAGCCGTACCACTCAATCTTGAGGGGAGTAATCGCTTCGAACAATTCCGCCGCATATTCTTTATCGGAGATGAGATTGAGATCGATAAAGATTGCCCGGCGCGCCCGCTGCCGCCGGATATCGTCGACAATCGCCTGCACCGGTTTCTTGAACGGCTTGCGCCCCCAGGCCGCCGGCACGACGCAAAACTCGCAGTTATGAATGCACGCCCGCGACGCTTCGAAAACATTCGACGTCGAGTACTTCCAGCGCGGCAAGACGTTGCGATCCGGCAACGGATAGCCGCTCAGGCAAAACTCCTCTGATTGGGTATAGCGCGGCTGCATGCGGCCGGCAGCGAAGTCGCGCAGCAAGCGCGGCCATTCATCTTCGGCGTATCCGACAACGATGCTGTCGGCGTGAGGCTGGGCATCGTCGGGTATCAGCGTTATATGGGGGCCGCCTAGTACAACGGGGATTTTGCGCCGGCGGAAATGCGCGGCCAATTCGTAGGCGCGCGGCGCCGTGCCGGTGATCACAGTCATGCCGATGAGGTCGCTACGCAAATTGACATCGACGTCGGCGATGCCTTCGTCGATACAAGCGACTTCCGCGTCAAGCTCCTTGGGTACGAGAGCCGCCAGCGTCGGCAGCGTCAGCGGCATGTAACGCAGCGACTGCTTGAAGATCCCGCCGCGATGGCGGTAAAGCGGCCCCTTGGGCGATATCAATGTGATATGTAATTTGCGCCGTGCCATTGCCACGCCTCCGCGAGCGACAGATTCCATCCCCATCATATATGACGCGGCGCCGAATGCACGAGCGCCGATCGGCTTTGTGGCAGGCTGGCGACCCAACGGAAATAGTCGATAAGCTGTCGATCGGCTTCGAGCAGATGATGCGGTAGGTACCGGGGCTGGCCAAGCTTGGCCGCCTCGTCGACGAGATAACCGCGGGTGAAGATTTTTCGCAGCGTTAAATTAGCCGGTTGGCAAAACCAGCGAGAAATGCAGCTTTTGCTCGATCGAGCAAAGACAACGACGGCACACACAGTTCGATTCTCCTCGACCGGCAGCAATGAAATCAAAAACTGGCTGCGCACGGTGCCAAAGTCCCCGGTGATGAGCACCAGAGTTCCGCCCCAGGTGGTAATGGAAATCTCCACGTGCCGAGTCAAGCCGGAGCGCAGCAGTCGGTCATAAAAATTCGCCCCAGCGATTTCCGCGCGGTAGCGGCTGCGCCGCGCGAAGGGCGCGGGACAGTCGACCGCCAAAGGCGTGACCAGCCGGCGTCCATGAACCGTGTCAAAATGTTGCTCGTCGTAGCCATGAGCCGCGACCATGAACCAGGAAGTCTCGGCGATGAATTCCGCGGCTGGTGCCGCGACGAATTCGTCGGGCTCCTCCGCGGTGAAGAACGGCAGCGGAAAGAGCGCCTGGGGTCCATTGAAAATAAACACCGAACCATGGCGCTCCTCGATGGGATAGACGGCTTGATGGGCAAACGGTGGAATCGCCGCCCGTGCGGGAATCTCGACGCACCGGCCGCCACCGTCATACCGCCAGCCATGAAACGGGCAACTGATCGTATCTCCAGCGATGCTACCCTGGCTTAAATCGGCGCCGAGATGGGCGCAGCGGTTATCCATCGCGACCACCCTGCCGCTCTCGCCGCGAAACAGGAGCAGCTCCCGTCCAAAGATAACTTTCTTGCGCGCGCCGCGGTTGACCTCACGAGAGGCGCAAAGCAGGTACCATGATGCCGGATACCGTGGAAAATCCTCGGGTTTAGGAAGTCCAAGAATGTTTTTGTCCAGCGGCAGCACCGAGCCACCCAATCTTTGGCTCATAACGGCTCACTCCTTTCGGCGACGCGTTGCTGGCCCACCAAAG
>DASSGE010001022.1:0-4309 GCA_035693605.1 Binatia bacterium | reverse complement strand
TGTCGCTGAAACTGTCATCGGTGCCGAGATGTAAGTCCGAGCTATGAACAATCGTGACTTCGGGGTGCGTTGACATAATCGCCGTCCGGTTGCCGAGAATTTTCAAAACCGTAGCAAAACCGCTGTGAAAAGAAAAGTCAGGCTAGAAATACAACAGGCCGCTTGAGGCGGCCCGTTGGTGAGATCAGCTGGAGGGAACTGGCAGAAGAAGTTACTTGGTCTTAACGTCCACCTTCTTCTCTTCAGTCGCAGTCTTGGCTTTCGTGTCGACCTTTGTCTTGTCAACGGCTTTGGCCGTGCTCTTTGATTCTATGGTGGTGGCGATCATTTTGTACTTTATCGTGACGCGGTCGCCTTTTTTAATTTCGCCGGTCGCTTTCGTGTCTTTGTCGCGGGCGATTTCCCAATTCTCAGTGCCCTTTTTAACGATAATTTGATCGTCTTTGACGTCGACAACCGGGCCGGTGACTTGGTAATCTTTAGCCAATGCAAACGAGGCGCTCGCGGCAAACGCGAGGGCGATAAATAAACCGAGCAATCTTTTCATCGATCAATCCTCCTTGGACTGTTTTGGGTAAATTCTCGAGGCGTCTATGCGACCCCCCAGTCTGCGCACGTAACTGATTATTAGACGAGGATTCGGCGTCGCGATTCAAAGCTACAGTCAAATCGTGCTCATATTAACCTCCCCATAAATTCGGCGCGCAGTATCGCTGCGGTTCTCGGCTAGTGATTGCAACTGGCATGGAGCGTGACGCGCAGAAAAAAAAGAGCAAGGTTGGAGGGCCACCTTGCTCTTGAGACCGTTCAGAAAGAAGCTTACTTGGTGGTCTTCTTCTCTTCGCCCATCGCGCCGGCTTTCGCGTCCTTGGCCTTTTCGCTAGCCTTTACGTCGCCTTTGGCCTCGCCCTTGGCCTTCTCGCCACCTTTCGCCGGTTCGGCCTTTTTCTCGGCGGATTTAGCGGCACCCTTGGTATCGCCGGATTTCGCCTTGACATCGGCCTTGGCTGGTTCAGCCTTCTTCTCTTCCACTTTCGTTCCATCGGCCGCATAGGCCGCCGAAGCTAAAAACATCGAAGCAACAAATACACTTAGAGAACGTTTCACTCGTGAATCCCCCTTAAAAATTTTGTTGTTGTTTTTTCGAATGAAGCCGTTATCGGATCGCCCTCCGCTCGATCCGATTTTATCGTCTGCATTCTGGTGACTTGGACGCGTGCTACGTGCTTTCCATTCACGCGGGATGAGTTTATATAGGAAAGGTGCTGATTTATCAAGCTAATTTAATCGTCCTAGGTCCGACTAAGTCTTTGAATTCAGGAGGTTCTTGCGATGGCCGAAGGTCTTACTATTGCACAGGGAAATAAAGGTTTGGTGCTGCTCCCGCAGATGGCCAACCGACATGGGCTAATCGCCGGTGCCACTGGAACCGGCAAGACAACGACTCTAAGGGTGATCGCCGAGAATTTTAGCCGTATCGGCGTACCCGTGTTTATGGCCGATGTGAAAGGCGATTTATCCGGTATTGCCCGAGCGGGCGTAGATAACCCTAAGATTGGCGAACGCGTCGCTAAGCTCGGTCTTGAAGGATTTAAATTCGCCGCTTATCCAGTGGTGTTTTGGGATCTTTTCGCTGACCAGGGTCACCCGACGCGGACGACGATCTCTGAAATGGGGCCGCTCTTGATGGCGCGCCTGCTCAATCTCAACGAAACCCAGAGCGGTGTGCTAACGATGGTTTTCAAAATCGCCGATGACGGCGGCATGCTGCTGCTCGATTTGAAGGATCTGCGCGCCATGCTCCAACATGTCGGCGACAACGCGTCGCAGTTCAAGACTCAATACGGCAATGTCTCGGCTGCAAGCGTAGGCGCGATCCAGCGCGGCTTGCTGGCGCTCGAAGAACAGGGCGGAGATCAGTTTTTTGGCGAGCCCGCCCTCGATCTCGAGGACCTGATGCAAACCGACAGCCAGGGACGCGGTGTTATTAACATTCTGGCTGCCGACAAGCTCATCAATGCTCCCAAGCTCTACGCGACTTTCCTGCTCTGGCTGTTGTCGGAGCTATTCGAACGTTTGCCGGAAGTCGGCGATCCGGAGCAGCCCAAGCTGGCGTTTTTCTTCGACGAGGCCCATCTGCTATTCAACGATGCGCCCAATGTCTTGCTCGAGAAGATAGAGCAAGTCATCCGGCTGATTCGTTCCAAAGGCGTCGGCGTTTACTTCGTCACGCAGAATCCACTCGACATACCCGATGTCGTGCTCGGCCAGTTGGGCAATCGGGTGCAGCACGCGTTGCGCGCCTTCACGCCGCGCGATCAGAAGGCGGTGAAAGCTGCCGCGCAAACCTTTCGGCAGAATAAGAATCTCGACGTCGAGTCCGTGATCACCGAGCTCGGCGTCGGCGAGGCGTTGGTGTCGTTTCTCAACGACAAAGGCCAGCCGACTGTCGTCGAGCGAGCGCTGATCTACCCGCCGCAAAGCCAGTTGCCGCCGTTGACCGCTGGCGAACGCGAACAGGTCGTTAAAAATTCAACGCTTTACGGGTACTATGAAAAAATTGTCGACCGCGATTCGGCGTATGAGATGCTCAAAGCGCGCGCGCCGCGGGCTGAAGGCGCATCAGCGCCGACACAAAGCGGGGGCGGATGGCAGGGAGAAGCCGGGAAATTGCTCGGCGCGCTAGGCAAGAGTGCCGCGCATGCGATTGGCAGCCAAGTAGGGCGCGAGATCATCCGCGGCGTGTTGGGTTCGATCTTTGGCAGTACGACAAGGCGGAGACGGTAGCATTCACGCCCAAGTTGTCGTTCCGCATTCTTGACTCAATGCCGGCGAGGGCCTAACCGTTTCAGTGACAAGGGACAGCACACTTTGGAGGATAATATGGCGACAGCTAGCGGCACCGTCCGGCTCCACCGCGTACTGCGTGCGGCGCCTGAGCGCGTCTATCGGGCGTTTCTAGATGCGAATGCTATGGCGAAATGGCTTCCCCCGAACGGATTCACCGGCAAGGTCCACCACATGGAAGCCAAAGTCGGCGGCAGTTACAAGATGTCTTTCACCAATTTTAGCACGGGCCAAAGCCATTCCTTTGGCGGTCAATACCTCGAACTGACGCCGCACGAACGCATCAGGTACACGGACAAGTTTGACGATCCGAACCTGCCGGGAGAAATGGTGACAACGATAAACCTGCGGAGCGTATCCTGCGGCACCGAGTTGAACATCGTGCAAGAGGGTATACCTGAAGTGATTCCCGTCGAAGCTTGCTACCTTGGCTGGCAAGAATCGCTGTCACTTCTCGCCAACCTGGTCGAGGCCGAGATTCCGAATTAGCTTTGGAACAGGACGTGGATTCCAATCGTTACCCTGACGACCCCGAAAAATTTGCTCTGTTCAAGGTCGTTCGACGGGTAGCGGTTCGTAAATCGTATCGCCACGGAAAGCGTAAATCGGGGTGATGGTTTGCTTCGCTGGAATCATGCCTCTCTGTGAGTCGAGTGCTTGCCACTCACGGTCTTCAATTTTTAAAACCGAGATCTCCGCTGCATCGCCGACGCGCAGGGTGCCGAGCTGATCGGTTCGGCCAAGTAATTTCGCCGCGTTTGCGGTCGCCATCGCGACAACTTGATTCAGCGAAAATCCCAGCGCCATCAGTTTCGCCATGGTCGTCGGCAGGTCGTACACCGGGCCGGCGCGGTTGCCGCGGTGGCCGTCGGTGGAGACGCCGTCGGGCTGGAGACCTTGATCGAGCACTTTGCGCGCTACGTCAAAATTTAAATTGTGCAGGCCGTGACCCACGTCCATAAGCACGCCGGTCGCCTTGGCGTCGCGCACCTGCGGCCAGAGTTTGCCATTGGCATCGAGCAGGCCGCCCGGGTGCACGGTAAACATATGCGTGATAATATCGCCGGGGACGAGATACCTGAGCACGTCCCCGATCGCGACCGGCTCGGTGCCTTTGGTCCAACTCTCGCCGATGTGAATTAGCAACGGAATCTTGAGTGCATCGCCGAGCTGGCGGGCGCGTTCCAGCGGCTTTAACCCTTGGGCGCCGAGGGCGCCGCCGGTGGCCATGATCTTGATGCCGACGATAATGTCGCGATTAGCGTTGACGGCCTGCTCAATTTTAGCCTCGTCGATCAAACGCGGGTCGGCGAGGATGCTATAGCCCGGACCACTAACACCGCCCAAGGTCGACAGATTGATGTAGTTGAGCACACGCGTCTTGGCGTTGTCGGTGACGTAATTGCGGAAGACATTCAGCAGCGTATGTCCAGCGCTGCCGGCGTCGACGACAGTTGTTACG
>DASSGE010001021.1:0-3658 GCA_035693605.1 Binatia bacterium | reverse complement strand
TCGACATTTAAAATTCTCATCAACTCGTTCTACGGCTATCTGGGTTTTCAGATGGGTCACTTCAACGATTTCAGCGCCGCCAATCAAGTGACGGCAAAAGGCCGCGAACTGATCCAATGCGCCGTCGCTTGGTTGAAGGCCAAGGACGCCCAGATCATTGAAGTCGACACCGACGGCATCTATTTCGTTCCGCCGGAAAATGTAAAATCCTCCGAGGACGAAGAAAAACTGATCGCCGGTCTGGGTGAGATTCTACCCAAAGGTATCGGACTCGAGCTCGACGGCCGCTACCCGGCCATGTTCAGCTACAAGGTGAAAAATTATGCCTTGCTAGACGAGCAGGGCCGGCTGCGCATCAAAGGCTCCGGGCTGCGCTCGCGCGGACTGGAATTGTTTCAACGCGAATGGCTGGAAGAGATGCTGCGGCTTTTGCTCAAGGGCGAGAAAGAAAAGATTCCCGAGCTCTATGCGCGTTACGCCGATGATATTGCCAACCATCGCAAAGATATTTATTGGCTGGCCAAGACTGAAACCTTGCAAGACTCCTTGGAAAATTATCAAGCCAAAGTTAAAGCCAAGAGACGCAATGCTGCCGCGCCCTACGAACTGGCGCTCAAAGCCGAACGCCGTTATCAAGCGGGCGATCAAATCGCGTACTATGTCACTGGCGCCAAAGCCAAGGTGAAGATCAGCGGCAACTGCAAACTCGCTTCGGATTGGGATCCGACGAATCCCGACGAAAACGTCGAACATTATAAAGCCAAGCTCTACGAGCTCTATCAGAAGTTCAAACCGTGGGTCGAAGGCGATGGCATCGCGAATCCAGAACCGGAACTAGCCATAGGCGATGCGAATTTGTAGTATCTAAATCTCAACTCCTTCGCGCACAGGGTGTCATGAGCAGCAAAGTTGCATTAATCACCGGCGGCGCCAAAGGCATCGGCCGCGCCGTCGCTTTGGATCTGGCAGCGCGCGGCTGGTCCGTGGCTATTTGTTATCGGACCAGCACCCGCGAAGCGGACGCAGTCATTGAAGGGATCAAACAAAGCGGCAGCCATGGCTTGGCGCTGCAATGCGACGTTTCGCAAGCCGAAGCCGCCGCTGGATTGGTCAAACGCGCGCACCAGGAATTCGGCCGCATCGATGCCCTGATCAATGGCGCCGGGCCCTATCACCGCGTCTCGCTGCTGCAGGAGACCAACGACGGCTGGCACGACATGTTCGATAATAATCTCCATCCGGTGTTTTATCTGACTCAAGCGGTTGTGCCGATTATGAAAGCACAAAAGTGGGGACGCATCGTCTCCTTCAGCATGGCCAACGCCGAGCAGTTGATCGCGCAGCCGCAGCTGACCGCCCATTACATCACCAAGGTTGGCCTGCTGGCCCTATCGCGATCATTCGCGAAATTGATTGCGGCCGATGGCATCACCATGAATTGCGTGTCGCCCGGGTTTATCGATTCGGGCAGCGCGCCGAAAGAAGAACTCGATCGCATGGTGAAAATGATTCCCGCCGGCTACGTCGGCAGCGTCGACGATGCCGTCGCGGCAGTGCGTTATCTGCTGTCCGACGAAGCACGATACGTCAATGGCGCAAACATCCAGTTGAGCGGCGCCTGGGGGGTTTGAAAACGCTCGCGGCAAAAGAGTAAGCTATCGGCAAAAACATGGCCACGACCAAAGATCAAGAGCGCGCTATAGAACTAATCGGCGAGGCGATGAAACTGCAGATGGCAGAGGAGTTCGACGACGCCATCCGACTCTATAAAGAGTCCATCGCGCTCTACCCCACCGCCGATGCCCACACCTACCTCGGCTGGGCATACAGCTTCAAAGGGCGTCTGAACGAGGCCATCGCCCAATGCGAGATCGCCATCGAACTCGACCCCGACTTCGGCAATCCTTATAACGACATCGGCGTGTATTTAATGCAGCAGCAAAAACTCGACGACGCTATCCCCTGGCTCGAGCGGGCCAAGAGCGCCAAACGTTACGAGCCGCGTCATTTCCCTTATATCAATCTCGGCCGCGTCTACCTCACCAAAGGCATGATTCAAAAGGCGCTGGAAGAATTCGGCGGCGCCCTACAAATCAATCCAGGCGACAGCGAACTGGCGCAACTGACCGAAGAATTACAAAGAAAATTGCAGTAGCGGATTAGAGAGAATCGGCGTTGCCGGCGTGCTGCAAATCATCGAGAAGCTCTGTCACTTATTCTTACCGCTTGCCGGAACAATGAACTTTTCAATCTTGCCGTCCGGTCGTGTATCACTGGTTTGCACGGGGCGAGCCTCCGGCGGGCGTAGTCAAATTTTGAATCTTAGAGGTCTGTCCACTAGCGATACCGCGCTCACTAACCCTACTCTTTGTGAGCAATCGGAATAGCTTTCAAGCATTCTCGCATTGATTCGGGAACTTCCCGTACAAGATAACGCGATCGCCATTAGATGATTTTCGCTTCGACCAGGCGAGATCGGATTGCGATTCAGTAAGCCGACCGCGATTGTCCGCGCCTTCCAAGTACGATTGAGCGGATCGTGTTCGAAAAGTATGTCGTGGCCGTACCGGCTCGTCAATCTAGGCTGTCAAGGAGATCGGCCATCCCGTCGAGTCTGGTGGCACAGACCGATAAAGTGATCGAATGATTCGGTGAGTGATCCTGATACTGACGCCGGACTATTTGAAGTGGCGTTAATTTAAAAGTCACTAACTTCAACCCGATATCACAATTCGCAGATCCGTTACGACGATCATATTATCTTGCGTCCGGATGACCGGCTTATTCTCCCGCCACCGTCATCTTCGCCAGCTTCAACGTCGGCGCGGCGATGCGGCCGCGCATTTCGAGGTCGTTGCCGACCATTTCGATGTCGTGAAACATTTCTTTGAGATTGCCGGCGACGGTGATTTCTTCTACCGGATAGGCGAGCTCGCCGTTTTCGATCCACAGGCCGGCGGCGCCGCGGGAGTAATCGCCGGTGATCATATTGACACCAGATCCAATCATCTCAGTAACATACAGCCCGGACTTGATCGAACCGATGATTTCCTGCGGCTTCTGCGCACCAGGGCTTAGGTAAAAATTCGCCGGCGATACGCCAGGAGGCTCACCCACCGAACGCGAGGCGTTACCGGTTGACGGCATGCCAAGCTTCTTGCCGCTGTAGGTGTCGAGCAGATAACTCTTGAGCTCGCCCTTTTCGACGACGATTTTCTTTTTAATCGGCAACCCTTCGGCATCGAAGGGTCGCGAACCGTGCGCCCCGACGATGGTGCCGTCATCGATTACGGTCAAAAGGCCCGAGCCGATTTTTTCGCCGAGCTTGCCGGCCAGGAACGACGCGCCTTTATAGAGCGCGTAACCCGATATCGCCGACGCCAAACTACGAATAAGCGAGGCAGCCATTTCCGGATCGAACACCACCGGTACCTCGCAGGTTTTCACTTTGCGTCCACCGAGCCGGCGCAGCACGCGCTCGGCGGCTCTTTTACCGACATGCTCGGACGACTCCAGATCGGCAAATTTTCGCGTCGATGAATACCAGTAGTCGCGCTGCATTGAGCCGTCTTGCTTCGCCACTGGCGATACCGAATGGCCGAAGGTCGAGCCGGAATATTCGCCGGCAAAACCGTGACTGCTGACATAGACGATGCGG
>DASSGE010001020.1:0-4658 GCA_035693605.1 Binatia bacterium | reverse complement strand
CAAACGGCTCGGGATAGTTTGTCGGTTTGGTTCGGGGTGCAGCTTCCACGGCGACGAATGCTGTCGGGAATTGGGCATTTGGCATAAGGCCTCCGGTTGTTGTTGATACCGCCACCGCATTGAATGCAGGCTAAACATGTCGCTTTGCTTATCAGGGAACCCTAGCTTTTAAGCGCGGTCATCGCGATGTAGTAGAAATTCAGCGGGTCGTGTGGCAACGTCTCGACGCGAATGCGGTCGAAGCCCGCCGCATTCAGCATCTCAGTCGCCTTTTCCTTTCCCCACATGGCACCGAGTCCGGGTCCGCCGGCAGCGAGCGATACCGACATGCAGTGCATGCACGAGATCGTGTAAAGAAACGGTCCGAAGGGATGCGCCATGTCAGAGTAAATGTCGCTCGAACCGGAGATATCCTGCATAAGAAATGTCCCGCCTGGTCTCAGCGCCGCGGCGATGTTTCGCAAGACGGCGTCGGGGCGCGCCTGGTCATGAATAGCATCGAATGCGGTGATAAGATCGAATGCCGCCGGTTCCACCATTTCAGCGACATCCCGCTTTTCGAAGCGAACGTTCTTCAGACCGAGACGATCGGCCTGTGCCGCCGCAGCGGCGATGCTTTCCGACGAGGCATCGTAGCCGGCAAACCGGCTTCGCGGGAAACGTGCCGCCATCTCATTAATTGCCCGACCACTACCACAGCCGATGTCGAGGACATCGATACCGTGGGCGAGCTGATCTGGACAGCCGGGAACCAGTGGCAAAATATGGTCGAAAAGAGCGGCGACGACGCTCTGGGCGCTATCTTCGGCCATCACGTCGTGGAAACGGTGGTACGCACCGTACGGTACGCCTCGGCCGTGGTGAAAGGCCTCGACCACCTCGTCTTCAACCCGGCCCAGCACAGCGAACCATTGCATCGATGTCGCGATATTATTGGGGCTTGCGGCGCGTGTAAGCCACTCGGCATGCTCCGGCGGCAAGCGGTAGGTTCCGTCATCCGCCCGGTATTCGACAACGCCTCCGGTCGTCATGGCACCAAGCCATTCGCGCACGTATCTTTCATTTAAATTCGCTTCTGCCGCAATCATCCTACTGGTTGTCGCCGGCAAGCGGGACATCACATCGAAGAGTCCGCAGCGGTGCCCAATGGAAATCATCAGCGCCAAACCAGCATGATTCAGAGTCGCGACCATCTTCGTGCCGAAGTCGTCGTAAATCGCCTGATTCAATGGAGTGTTCATTGTGGATCCTCAAAAACAATCGCCATATCTTGTCGCCACAGTGATAGTTAAGTTCAATTAGTCACACTGCGCTAACAATTTTCCGCTTTGCTCGAATGACTCGATTGGGCTCGCTGTCAACCGACCAGAGAGAACTTCTTAGGCCAATCCGCCACGTGAATTCACAATTTGTCTGGTAGCGGGAGACCCTGTGTGCGCAGGAATGAAAGCTTGTCCCAGTAGCCACGTTGGCAGACGATCTTCCCATTGACCACATGGAAGAAGCCGCAACCTCTCATTCCCAGGGGATCGCGCCATTCAAGAATAGCCCACTCGCCATCGACAAAAATGTTCTCGACGATGCAAACCATATTCGCCGAAGCAAACCCGTCGGCAAACATCTGCCGAATGGCCGCCCGGCCATGAACTGGAGACTCGGCAACCTGATGGTTGACGGCGTCCTCAGTGTAGAAGTCCGCAAGTGCATTCACGTCGGCGCGATTAAAGGTCTCGACCCAGGCTCGAATAAGTTGACGTAGTTCCATACGATTCCGAAATGCAGCCGTGCGCCACGCGAGCAAGCGAGACCTACCGGAGACGCCATACTCGTAATGCCTCTTTGGCTGTTGCCCTATCTGTAGCCGGTTACGTCTGCGGGTTTACCGGCGGCGTCTTGAACTTCACTGAGATATCTCCAGGCATCGGTTGGCTGCCGTCGAGATCGGTAAAACCGTAGATCTTCACCAGCTGTCCGCTCGACCGCAGCAATGCGCGGTAGAAAACCAATGCCAAGTACAAACGATGAACATCGAAGTCATTCACAGCAAGCCGGAGTTCGGTCAGAGGATTTCGTTTAGCATATAAAAAGCGTTGTCTTTAAGCTTGTGCCACAGCCCGCGCCTGCGCCATGCCTCAAGCTCAATTTCCTTGCAGTCGGGTGCATACTTCTCGAAGACCGCATCGAGCCTCTGTGCCGTTGCTGAGTCCAAAATCCCGAGCGTAATTTCGTCGTTGGTCTCGAACGACCGGTCGTCGAAGTTGCTCGAACCGATCGCACTCCACACACCGTCGATGGTCATCGCTTTCTGGTGCAGCAGCGTGTGCGGATATTCGAACAGACGCACGCCGCAGCGCAGGAGCTTTTCGAAGTTGCGATGTCCGGCGTGCTGTACCATCGGGTTATCGGAGCCGCCGGTCGACGGCATGATCACGCGCACATCGACGCCGCGGGAAACGGCTTGTCCGAACGCGTCGATCGCTTCCGGCTCGGGAATGAAATAAGGATTCTGAATCCAGATTCGCTTGCGGGCCAGGCATATGGCCGTGTGGTGAAGAATCTTCACCGCAGGCGCCGAGCCCTCCGGCTTTGCGAATGCCGCATGGATCAATACGTCACCTTGAGGTTCCAGCGGCGGAAAGACATCGTCGCCGACGAACAATTCTCCGGTTTCCCCAGCCCAGTTCTCACTGAACGCGGACTGGATGCTGTGCACGATGGGACCGCGCAACCTAACGCTGATGTCGGCGACGTGTTCCTTGTCCTGGGCGTCGCCCAGCCAAGTGTCTACGATGCAATGACCACCCACGAATGCTTCGCGCCCGTCGATGACGACGAGCTTGCGATGGTCGCGGTCATTCAGCACGCCGATGTTGCGGAGAGTCTTCTCGTGAAAAAACACGACTCGGCATCCGGATTCTTCCATCTGTCGCGTCGCGGCCTTGCCGACTTCTTTGGAGCCTTCTGCGTCAAGCAGGACACGCACCTGCTTGCCGGCGCGGGCCCGCTCCGACAGCGCGCCCGCCAGGCGCTCACCGAGCACGCCTTCTTTCCAAAGAAAGGTTTCAAAATGAACGGACTTTTGAGCTGATTGAATTCGCTCAAGCAACACTTCGAAAAAAGCGCCGTTCTCGAAGACTTCGACGGAATTGCCAGCAACCGCGGTGCCCAGCGTCAGCCCGGCGAGCGAAGGAATTAGGTCATCGATCGGCGAATCACATTCAATGTGCAGCTTGGGATCGCGGTGACGTCGGATCGACCAAATGACGATCGATAACAGCAAAACCACGCAAACGAACACCACCGCCGTAAAAATGGACATCTCGCCCCAATCGCCTATTTCATCGGGTCAGTACGTTATGAGGTCCCACGCCGACTAGGCAGAGGGATACCAGCTTGAAAGATGGACAGCTTCAGGGACTCACACATTTAGCCTCGCAGTCCTGTCTTTCACGCGCATAAATCGCTTAGTGACATTTTTCACTACGGGAAAGCGGATAACCAAGTGCAGGTCGAATCGGGTACTCATATGAGCTAACAACATACATTGTAAGAACCAAGAGAAACAAGAATAATAAAATCGATAACCCAGCTCCAATTGGAATAACCAACTCCAACAACGAGCCATGTCCCCGATGCGGTTAGCGAAAGCGACACGAGGCATTTGCAAGAACGCATGCGCCAAACAGCAAGGCCAGCGCGCCGCCATGGTGCCTTGGGATGAGGAACTCCCGCTTGCTGATATGCACCTAAAGTTAGGCAGCCTGTACGGAGCCGGAACAATTCCACGATCAGTCAATCCAGCGCCATTGCGAGCACCGCAACAAAACTCGATTTCCCCATGGATTCGCATTTATCTTGAAAGCCTAATATCCGTCGTGATCCAGCGCGACCGCACGCGAAGCGACTCTTGGTAAGCGTCGACCTCTACCGCAGGGTTAGGCCTACGAGCGCGGCACCGTTTCGCGAAGTCGTTCGTTCGCTTCCTCAAAGGCACGCATCGTGTCCGCCACGTCGTAGGGGCGCTCTTCAAATGTCGTAGGATCCCATTCGCTGCGAGATGTGGCAAAGAAATCTCCGCCGTAAACGTGAATGGCCGCGGTCACCTGATCGAGTGGGTTCGTAACAGCGTGGATAATCGCGTGGCCTAGGGGCACGGTATCCTTCGCGTGCAGCTCCTTGGTCGCGTGTTGCTTTAAGCCGTGTTCGGCACGCTGGTAGAAGACATTCTGCTCGCAACCCTCGTAGATGCCGATGACGGCCCACATGCGGTGATCGTGTGCTTTGAACTTCATCTGGGGTCCCCAGCATAGGTTGAGGATGGTCAAATCATCGGCTTTGTAAATCGTTTCAACTCCGGCGCGCCGCGGTTCGCCGAGCGCTCGGACTATCTGCATCGGTTCCTTTACGGCTCTCGCCACCAGCTCCCTAACCGCAGCGTGAGAGTCGCGCTCCTTGAGCGCAGCGCGGCATTCTTCAACGAAACCTTCTTTGTCAAACATTGCCATTCCTCCTTTTCCTAAGAGCCTAACGTTATGCCCAGTCATCATTAATCTCATTATCACCTCAACCGGCGAGTTAAATGTCATACCCACCGCGCGCCGTGCGGCGACACTGGTAACGAGATGTCGCTAATGTGTCCTACGTTGGCAAATGTCGAG
>DASSGE010001019.1:0-7294 GCA_035693605.1 Binatia bacterium | reverse complement strand
TTGTTGGCCCAAGAACGTGATCTGAGCGTTGAGTTGGTCGAGATTGGTGCGGTTATCTCTACCGTAAATTGCGCCGCCGACGATGTTCAGTTGGCCTTCGATGTTCCAGTTGGTGGGCGCTGCCGCGGGCATTCGTTCAATCGCGAGATGCCAGCTGGCATTGCCGGATTTCGCGGTGATGGCGCCGTTGCTAAGCGGCGTCCACACCGAAAGCGGCGCGTCCTCGGCTCTTAATTTAAGGTAGAGCCGGGGACTGTCGATGTCTTGGACCGCGCCAGAAATCAGCGTCTTGGCGGCGCCCACGGTCAGTTCAGACTCGTGAATGGTCAGGCGCTGGTTGCGCCGCGACAGACGCACTTTGATCTGTGCCGGACTCTTGGCCGGTTTGCGTAGCCAGTCGCCGTAGCGTATTTCGCTGTTTCCGGCGCGCACAAGCGCGCCAATGCGCAAATGATTCCATGTCCCCTCAAAGCGGCCGTAAAGGCTAACGCTTCCTTCGGTGACCAGCTCTTTGGGCAGGTGCTCGCGGAATACCGGCAGCAGGCGCACCCGGTTGAGCGCCAATGGGTCGATTTTCATTTCGCCGGTGAGATTGGCCGCGCTCCAAGAGCGCTGCTCGTTGAATTCCACTTTGCCGCTGACAACTGCGTTATAGTCGGTGGAGCCGAATAGCGGAATCTTTAACGTGACGTCGTCTAACTGAGGCTGCAGCAGGCTGCCACTCGCATGCGCCTGAAGCGACATCGGGCCGGTGACATCGAGTTCGCGCGGGATCCTCTCGCGCAGCCCGGCAAAGGCGCGCACGACCACCGGCGCGTAGAGCGAATCGAATTGGATCTTTAGATCCAAGCCGCGCTGGTACCAGCTCTGATCGGACTTGGCGCTGTGCAACAGACCATCAATGCGCATGTCTTGACCTAAACCCTCGGTGAGCGATGCCGCCGCGCGAATGCGCGTGGGCCGCGCCAGATCGAGACCATCGACCTGCAATTCGACATCGCGTAACTGCAACTCTGCGGGCTCTTTGACCGTACGATCGAGATAAATGACTCGCCCCTCGTCAACGCGGATTTTATCAATGGCGAATTGGACGGCGTTTTGACGCCGCTCGCTCGATGCGCCGGAACGACGCCGAGGCCTAATACCGAGCTCTTGTCTCCGGCTAGCGAGCACACTTACATTGAGTAGCCCGGTTTCGTCGTTGATGATTTGGACTTCCGGCCCGACGAAAGTAAGGGAGTTGATAACAATCCGTCCAGTGAAGAGCTGGCGCAGGCTGACGCCGAGAATGAGTTCGCGCGCTTTAAGAATCGGTGTGGCGGCAAAGCGGCTGTCGTCGGCAACGCGAAATTCGCGCACGACGAATCCAGGTAGCCAAAATAACCGGGCGTCAAGGCCGTCGAACCGGACGCTGTCACCCAACAAGCGGCGCAGCTCCTGCTGCACTTGAACGCGCTCCTTGTCGGCGAGATTTTTGAAATGGTTGCCAATTCCGGCGGCAGTGACGAGAGCGATGATCGCGACAGCAAGTGTGATCTTGCGTAAACGGGTCATGGCGCCGGCGTGTGCGGGCCACAAGGGTGCAATAGATAATTTAAAAAAGCTCACTGCAAAAATTGCTGGAGCACAAATATCGCCCCAGCCGAAGTCGGCCAAGGGCTAGTCATGCCGGCGATATCCGGGTATCGTGGCGCGTTCAATTCACCCGTTCGACGATGGTGGCAATGCCCTGGCCGACGCCAATACACATGGTGGCGAGGCCATAGCGGCTGCCGCGCTTTTGCATTTCATGCACCAGTGTTGTCATCATGCGCGCGCCGCTGCAGCCGAGCGGATGGCCCAGGGCGATGGCGCCGCCGTTGACATTGAGTTTATTCAACTCGATGCCCAATTCACGGCAGCAAGCCAAGACTTGTGAGGCGAAAGCTTCGTTCAATTCGACAAGATCGATCTGGTCGATGGTCAAACCGGCGCGTTTCAAGGCTTTCTGCGTCGCTGGAATCGGCCCAATGCCCATGAAGTTGGGATGCACTCCGGCCGCTGCCGAGGCGACGATGCGCGCCAGCGGTTTGAGTTTCAACTGTTCGGCCTTTTGCGGCGTGGTGATCAGCAGGGCGGCGGCACCGTCTGAGAGCGGCGATGAATTCCCCGCGGTGACGCTCCCGCCCTTTTTGAAAGCCGGCTGCAGACCGGCGAGTATTGCCAAAGTAGTATCGGAGCGCGGCCCCTCGTCCTTGTCGTGCACCAGCGGCGCGCCTTTGCGCTGGGGAATCTCAAAGGGAATGATTTCATCTTTCAATCGGCCGTCTTTTTGCGCCTGAAGCGCTTTTTGATGACTCGCCAGCGCGAGCTTGTCTTGATCCTCGCGGCTGATGTTATGTTTATCGGCGACATTCTCGGCGGTCTCGCCGTTATTGATCAGCGAATAGAGCTCGCCCATGCGTTTGTTGGGAAAGCGCCAGCCGAGCGAGCTGTCGTACATCTGAATGTCGCCGCGCTGAAACGCATTGGCCGGTTTGCCCATAACCCAGGGGCCGCGGGTCATACTTTCGACGCCGCCGGCGACGTAGAGATCGCCGTGATCGGTCTCGACGGCATGGGCGGCCTGATTGATCGCTTCGAGGCCGGAGCCACACAGGCGGTTTACCGTGGCACCGGGAACAGTGTAGGGCAACCCGGCGAGTAGCGAAGCGTTGCGCGCGACATTGCGCGAATCCTCCCCGGCCTGATTGGTGCAACCGAAGTAAACATCTTCGATCTCGTCTTTGTTGATGCCGCTCCTCTCGACCATTTTGGCGATAATGTAGGCAGCAAGGTCATCGGTACGGATGTCTTTCAAAATTCCGCTATGACGCCCCATGGGCGTGCGCGCAGCGGCGACGATGACGGCTTCTTTCATGACTTCACCTGTCCTTCGTTATGGGAATAAAATCCTTTGCCGCTGGTTTCGCCAAGATAGCCGGCGGTGACCAGCTTCTTGAGCAGCGTCGCCGGCCGGTAGCGGTCGTCGCCGGTTTCCCGTTGCAGTCCTTCGAGAACGGCGAGGACTTCGTCAAGACCTATCTGATCGGCCCAACGCAGCGGTCCCTGAGGATAGTTCACGCCCAGGCGCATGGCGATATCGATTTCCTCGGCCGTGGCCACGCCTTCCTCCAAACTGCGCGCTGCTTCGTTGATAATCAAACTCAAAATGCGCGGAAAGGTCAGCCCGGGCGCATCTTTGACGCAGACGGTTTCTTTACCGAGATTCTTGAAAAGCTGCTCGGTTTGCTCGACGGCTTTGTCGAGTGTGCGTAAACCCGGCGCGAGCTCGATGAGTTTGCGATCTTTGGCAGGGTAAAAGGTTGCAAAGCCGACGACCCGCTCGGGCTTTTTCACCCACGATGCCATCAACGTTGTCGAGAAGCGCAGACACGAACTGACGATGATGCCGCTTGCCGGGAGCGAGGCATCGAGCCGCTGCAAGACTGCGCGCTTTTTATCATCGCTGCCGTTCTCGGTGTCGATAACGAATTGGCTTGTCGGCGCGATCGCTGTGGCGTCATTCAATTGCGCCACGTCGAGGCCCTTCGCGCGGCCCAAGGAGACTAATTCCTCGGCTAATCGGCCTTTGCCGATAACTGCCAGACTAGTTTTTGTCATAGTTGTAAAAACCCCGTCCGGTCTTGCGCCCGAGATTGCCACCGGCAACCATGCGCTGCTGGATCGGGCTCGGACGAAAACGCGGATCTTCGAAGAACGAGCGATAGAGCGATTCGGTGGCTGCGAAATTTATGTCGTTGCCGATCAAGTCCATCAACTCGAAAGGTCCCATGCGAAAGTTGCCGGCTTCCTTCATGATCCGGTCGATGGTTTCGACCGAGGCGTTGCCGTCGCCGAGCACGCGCAGCCCTTCGTTGTAGAACGGCCGGGCGATCCGGTTGACGATAAAGCCCGGCGTGTCCTTGGCACGGGCTGGCGTTTTGCCCATCGCCTTAATGAGCGCGGTGGCTTTTTCAATCGTCGCGCTGCTGGTGCGATCGCCCTGGATAACTTCGACCAGGGCCATGAGCGGCGGCGGATTGAAGAAATGCAGCCCGAGCACACGTTCCTGATGCTGCGCGACAGCGGCGATGGCGGTGATATTGAACGACGAGGTGTTGGTCGCCAGCAACGTCTCCGCGCCGCAAATGGCGTCGAGTTGCTTGAAGATGTCGCGCTTGAGGTCGAGCTTCTCCGGCGCCGCCTCGATCACCAGCGCGCTCCCTTTGGTCTCGTCCAGGCTAGTGCTGGTGTGAAAACGGCGGAGGATGTCTTGTTCCTGATCGATACTGATCTTACCGCGCTCACGGCTGCCTTGAAGGAAACTTTTAATTTTCCCCATACCCGCGTCGATGAATTCTTGCTTGATATCATAGACAAGGGTTTGAAAGCCGGCTTGAGCGGCGACCTGAGCGATTCCCGCACCCATGGTGCCGGCGCCGAGGACGGCAATTTTTTCAGTTGGGTTGGCCATGATTTTTTTGTCTAGCGTTTGCAGTCTACGGGTGCGGCTTAGCTGACAAGCGACCCGTGGTTACGGACAACTATTTCCCGGTAAACACCGGTGCGCGCTTTTCCAAGAAAGCTTTTACGCCTTCGTCATAGTCGCGGCTGCGGCCGGCAATTTCTTGCAAGTGCGCTTCATATTCCAAGTCGGCTTCGACGTTGGGCAGGTTGGCATGGTTGACGGCGCGCTTGATCAGGCCGATGCCGCGCGGCGCTTTAGCGACGCGCTCGGCAATCTCGCGCGCCGATGCGGCGAACTCCGTCGTTGGGAAAACCCGCGCCACCAAGCCAATGCGCTGGGCTTCTTTGGCGTCGACGGTGTCGCCGAGCAGTAGCAGCTCCATCGCCTTGCTGAGGCCGACAAGCCGGGTGAGGATAAAACTGCCGCCGGAGTCAGGCGCTAGACCCACCCGCACGAAGGATTGAATGAACTTCGCTTCTTCCGAGGCAACGCGCAGATCGCAGGCCAGGGCGAAGTTACAGCCGGCGCCGGCGGCAACGCCATTGACCGCGGCGATGACGATCTTCTCCATGGCGCGGATCTGGCGGATCATCGGATTGTACTTTTCCCGCAGCGATGCTCCCAAGGAACCTTTTTGATCCGGCGTGCGGCCTTTCAAATCCTGGCCGGCGCAAAAGGCGCGGCCAGCCCCGGTGATCATCAAGCAACGGACTTCTTTGTCGCGTTCACCGTCGCGCAGGGCTTCGAGCACTTCCTTGTTCATCTGCGGCACGAACGCGTTCAGCGCCTGAGGCCGGTTGAGCGTGATGGTCGCCACGCCGTTTTGCTTGTCGTAAAGAATCGTTTCGTAGACCACTTGATTAAATTCCCTTGTCTGTCTTGGCAGACAGGGCCCCTACCTACCTTTGAATTCCGCTTTGCGCTTTTCGAGAAACGCCTTCATCCCTTCGCTGCGATCTTCCGAGGCGAATAATAAATAAAAAGCCTTGCGCTCGAACTCCAAGCCTTCGTCAAGGCCGGTGTTGGCCGCTTTGAGCACCGCCTCTTTGGCGGCTTTGACCGCCATCTGCGGCTTGGCCGCAATCTTGTTGGCGATGTTCCTGGCTTCTTCGAGACAAAGCTCGGCGGGGACGACCCGGTTGACCAGGCCAAAGCGCTCGGCGTCGACGGCATTGAGCATATCGCCGGTGAGCACCAGCTCCATCGCGCGATGTTTACCCAACAGGTGTGTCAGTCTTTGAGTGCCGCCGCTGCCGGGAATGATGCCCAGATTGACTTCGGGTTGACCGAAGCGGGCGTTCTCGGCTGCGACGATGATGTCGCAGCTCATCGCCAGTTCGCAGCCGCCGCCCAGGGCAAATCCGATCACCGCGGCGATCACCGGCTTGGTGATCTTATTGATTCGGTCGCGATACGCCAGGCGCTCCTGAACCATGGCGTCGAAAGGACCCTTATCGGCCATCTCCTTGATATCGGCGCCGGCGGCGAAAACTTTGTCGCCACCGGTAACGATAATGACGCGTGTGTCAGGGTCCTGGTCGAGTTCCTGCATGGCCAATGAAAGGTCTTTGACCAAGCCGTAGGACAACGCGTTGAGAGCTTGCGGGCGATTGAGTGTTACGATCCCGACAGGGCCATCGCGGTCGACTATTACGTTGTCATAGTTCATCGGAATTGAGTTTACAGACATACACTATGGTCAGCATCGATTCAAGAAACGCTACGCGCGGCTGCTGATCGAATTGATTGTAAAAACTGACACTTACAGGAAGTGCAAGGTTTGTTTGACAGCCCAGATGCGATTTGCCAAGATCGCTCCATCCATGTCGAGCCGCGTTGAACCCGCAACTCGTCACTACGACGGAAAGCTGCAACTGATTCTTAAAACCTCGGCGAAGATTTTTGCCGAGAAGGGCTTTCATCACACCTCGGTGCGCGATATATCGCGTGCCACCAAGATGAGTTTGTCCGGGCTCTACTATTATTTCACCACCAAGGAAGAGCTGCTTTATCTGATCCAGGAGCGCTGTTTCATGACTTTGCTCGGGCATTGGGAGCAGATCGATAGGCCGGGCATGGACGTGCGTGGCCGAATACGAGCGTTTGCCGAGAATCATCTAGGATTTTTTCTCCATAACATGCACGAGATGAAGGTCATGGCGCACGAGGACGAGTCGCTGACCGGCGACTTCAACGACAAGATTCTCGTGCTCAAGCGCCGTTACGTCAAAGTGATTATGGATTTGATGGCGGAGTTGCAAGAACGAGAGGGTGGCAAAGGCATCGATTTGCGGCTGGTGACGTTCGCGCTTTTCGGCATGATGAACTGGATTTATACCTGGTACCAACCCAAGCGCGACTTGCCCTTTCCGCAGTTGATCGAGCAGATGCTGCGCATTTATTTTTTCGGTTTGCTCAAAGCCGGCAACGATCAAGAATCCTGGTTCAAGGCGCCGGCGCCGGCAAGTGCCAAGGATGCGTTTTCACTGTGGCAGAACTTACCGAGAGATGGCCAGGAAAAAATCAAAGGCAAGATTTACCCAGCCGATTGAGCTATCAATGCATCGGCGGTTTGAATGGAGTCGAAATGAATTTGTTGCGTATCGGCGATAAGGCGCCGGAATTCAAAGTTAACGGATTTCTGCGCGGCCGGGTCAGCGAATATTCTCTCGGCGCTAGCAAAGGCAAATGGCTCGTGCTGTTTTTTTATCCGGCCGACTTTACCTTTATCTGTCCGACGGAAGTTACCGGTTTCAGCAAGGCC
The DNA here is from genome assembly GCA_035693605.1 of Binatia bacterium. Classification (GTDB taxonomy): domain Bacteria; phylum Desulfobacterota; class Binatia; order UBA9968; family UBA9968; genus DP-20. The sequence continues at coordinate 41 of DASSGE010001019.1, read as the reverse complement.
GCCAAAGAATTTGCCGCGGAGGATGGCTTGGTTTGGGGCGT
>DASSGE010001018.1:0-4115 GCA_035693605.1 Binatia bacterium | reverse complement strand
GGGCAGGTGCTCGCCTATAACCTTGGGAGCGATGGCAACGGCATCGAGATTAAGATCTTCGTGAACGCGCCCTACGATAAATACGTCAATAGCGGCACTCGCTTCTGGAATGCGAGCGGTATCGATGCCTCCATCGGCGCCAGCGGAGTGGAGATTCGGACGCAATCTCTCGTCGCGGTGCTTGCGGGCGGCCTCGCCTTCGACACGCCGTCTTTCGCTTTGAAGGCCGAAACGACCGACACCAATGCCGCCTTTACTCTCTACACCGACCAGGCCACGGCGATGAAGCAGGCGGAGTCGATATCGGCGCATTACGTACTCTACTTCAATGAAACGCTACGCGGCTTGTCAGTGGGCGCGCCGGTTACTTTGCTCGGCATGCCCGCGGGTGAGGTCACCACGGTCGGTCTCGACCTCGACCCGAAGACAATGAGAATCCGCGGCCGGGTAGAGATCGTATCCTACCCTGAGCGCTTGATGGCACGGTTGGACGCAAAACAAGTCGCTTTGGGGCAGGCGCTCGTCCGCAGCGGGCAAGGGCGCCACGCGTTGATGCAGCGTCTGGTCGGGGAGCGCGGGTTGCGCGCCCAGCTACGCAGCGGCAACCTGCTAACGGGACAACTCTTCGTTGCCCTCGACTTCTTCCCAGGAGCGCCCAAGGTTAACATCGACTGGACCCGGGACCCGCCAGAGATTCCGATCGTTCCAAGCACCGTGCAGGATCTCGAAGCCAAAGTCACTGGGATCGTGGCCAAGCTGGAAAAATTGCCGTACGAAGCGATCGGCGCCGATTTGACGAAAGTGCTGGTTACGCTGAATCAAACACTCGAGGATGCGAGTAAGGCGCTGAATCGCGTTGATTCGGACATTACTCCCGAGCTGAAAATGGTCGTCGCGGAAATTCGACGCACGATTGCCTCGGCCGACGGCGTGATCAAAAACGCCGACGCGGGCCTGATCAATAGAGACGCTCCCGCGCAACAGGAACTGCGCGAAGCCCTGCAAGAGATTACCCGGGCGGCCAGATCGTTGCGCGTGCTGACCGACTATTTAGAACGGCACCCCGAAGCGCTGATACGCGGCAAGACTGAGGAGTAATCTTGGGCAAAAAAGAAATTTAAATTCGCAACTCGAAATTCAAAGCTAATTAACCACCGGACGGACAAGACGAATTCAATGTTACACACACGGATCGGCTCGGTGTTTTTGGATTTTGTGATTATGAATTCATTTTACTCGGGGTTTTTCCGCTCCGCGGACTGTTTTTGTGCTGCGAATTTCGCATTTGTTCCATCGGGTTGGAACACGAAATGTTAGAGACGAATTTTCACACTTCGGAGCGGAGAAACTAATGCACCGCCTTTGCACGATATTCGCTGTTTTTACTCTCACCGTCTTTCTTATGGGTTGCGGGTCGACGCCGCCCTCGCGCTTCTACACTCTCAGCGCCGCGAGCGGAACGGCTGCCGGTTCGTCCAAGTTGTCGGTGCTGGTCGGCCCGGTAGCGGTGCCTGCCCTGGTCGACCGCCCGCAGATCGTCGTCGATGCCGGCGCCAATCAAGTGCGGCTCGACGATTTCAACCGCTGGGCGGCGCCGCTGCAGAGCGCTATCGCGCGCGTGGTCGCGGACAATCTGGTTGCCATGCTGGGCACGCCGCAAGTGACATTATCATCACAAACGTTGAGCGCCGACGCCGATTTTCGCGCCACCATCGATGTGCAAAGTTTCCAGTCGGCGCCGGGGGATGCGGCAACGCTAGACGCGGTCTGGACCGTGCGCCGGATCAAGGACGGCAAGTCCGAGACCGGGCGCACCACCGCGCGCGAGCCGGTGGCGGAGAAAAGCTATGATGCGCTTGCCGCGGCGCACAGCCGCGCGCTAGCGCGGTTGAGCCAGGACATCGCCGCCGCGGTGCGTTCCCTCGATAGATGAAATCCAGCTCGAAGTGAGCGCACGCTGCGGCAAGGGTGGTTTCTGCAGTTTCGATAAAAGCCTTTGTAATCTGCGCCAAGCTTGAAGGTGAGATCACCGGGAGACGCTGATGAACGACAATGCAATCGGACTGATGGTACTAATGTGCATCTTCGGCGCTTCGTTGTTGGGAATGCTGCTGCGACGTACGCTTTCCGAACATCATTTAAGCGCGGATACCAAGGATTCGGTAAAACTTGGCATGGGGTTGGTCGGCACGATGGCGGCATTGATCCTCGGACTGTTGGTCGCTGCGGCCAAGAGTTCCTACGACACCGAAAAAAGTGAGGTTATCCAAATGGCCGCCAAGATCGCTTTCCTCGATCGCATCTTGGCGAACTATGGTCCTGAATCGGCGGGTTCCCGTGGTTTGCTGCGCCGCAGCGCCGAAAACGCGATCAATCGGATGTGGCCGCACGAAAGGTCGCAGCATGTGCAACTGGATCCCACCGGATCGGGTGCCGAGGAACTCTACAAGGCGATTCAGAAGTTGTCGCCGCGCGATGATGTGCAATCATCGCTTAAGAATCAGGCGGTCGGAGTCGCCAGCGATCTCGGTCAACTACGCTGGCTGCTGTTTGAGCAGTCGGGCAGCGCCATCGCCACGCCCTTTTTGATTGTGGTGATTTCATGGCTGGCGATCATTTTCCTCAGTTGGGGTCTGTTCGCGCCGGCTAACGTCGTCGCTATTTCTTCGTTGTTGCTTGCAGCCTTGTCGGTCTCCGGCGCGATTTTCCTGATCCTCGAGCTTGACCAGCCGTTCGAAGGGTTGATCCATATATCGAGCGCGCCGATGCGCAGCGCGCTCGCCCACCTCGGCAAGTGAATTTGCCGGCGATGAACCCTGGCCGCTCGATCGAATTCCGTAGGAATCGAAATTCCTAGGAAAGATTTCTCGCTGCGCCAGATTGTGGCGGTAAGTGTCATTTCGACGCGAAGCGGAGAAATCTTTTCTTTCGATGTACTCAAAATGCAATCTCTTACGCCGTTCGAGATGACAGATCAGAGGGACGCTGAATTTTCACGCAGTCTGCCGCCGAAATGACAGCGGAACAGTCAAATCGTTATCCCGAACAAAGTGAGAACTCTCGATCACCAGAACCACGACATGCTCCTGGCTTATGTTGGACCAAAGTCCAATATAAATGTTTTAGGCGCTTCGATAGACTCGCTGCGCTGCTATAGCTTGAGCGTCAAGTTAGATGGAATCGGATTGCCGACGCGACGCCAGCATGGTAAGTGACTGGATGGTATAATCGAACGAAAGTGGCTCGTTTAAAGAGGATTGGTCATGAAGATGAGAACTCTGTTAACACGGACGTGGGCGTGGATATTGATTCTGCTGCTGGCCATACCGCCGGGTGTCGTCGCTCAACAATCTGAGGCTACCGCAATCCTCAAACCAGAAGAATTGGAGCAGGTTTTAGCGGCCATCGCGCTGTATCCTGATCCTTTGATTTCGCAAATCTTGATGGCGTCGACCTATCCGTTGGAAGTCGTTCAGGCCGATCGGTGGGCGAAACAAAACGCAAGTCTCAAGGGTGACGCGGTCACCGCCGCGCTCGAGAAGCAGGATTGGGATCCGAGCGTCAAATCGCTGGTGGCTTTTCCCCAGGTGCTTACGATGATGAGCGAGAAGCTCGACTGGACGCAGAAGCTCGGCGACGCTTTTTTGGCGGACGAAAAAAAGGTTTTGGATACGATCCAGAGGCTGCGCGCCAAAGCACAGGCGGCCGGCAATCTAAAAACCACGAAAGAGCAGACCGTGATCGTCGAAGAGAAGATCATCAAGATCGAGCCCGCCAATCCACAAGTCATTTACGTGCCGACGTATAACCCGACGGTGGTCTACGGCTCGTGGCCGTATCCAGCCTATCCGCCATACGCCTACTATCCGCCCGGTTATGTCGCCTCGTCGATGATGTGGTTCGGCGCCGGCATGGCGATGGGCGCAGCTTTCAGCGGAGCTTGGGGCTACGGCTGGGGCGACTGCGACTATAACGGCGGCAAGGTCAAGATCGACAACAGCAAGAACTTCAACTTCAGCGGCAACAATATCGACCGGGGAAAGTATGCCAACCAGCTGCCGGCGGGTGGCAAGGGCGATTTTCGGCACAATCCGGAGCACCGCAAAGGTGTTTCG
>DASSGE010001017.1:0-2071 GCA_035693605.1 Binatia bacterium | reverse complement strand
ACCAATCAGTGGGAAGCACTCCTGGTGGCGGCTATCTGGTCGGCATTTCACCGGGGGGATTTCCGTTATTTGGACCCTTGGCTGTGACAACTGTAGATTTCAGCCAGGGCGGACAAACTGTATCGAACGATCCTGAAGAAGAACCTTTGGCACAAGTATTCGGTACCACCACCGTCCCACTGGTGCACATAAGCGCAGTAGCCCGACGGTTTTATGCCAGTCACAGCGACGACTACGATCAGCTCGTCATGTTCGCCAATTTTACCCATGCCATGGGCGGGGCCTTTGCCTATGAAGTGTCGCCGAAGAACGACGTCGAAGGCATTGGCGTTGAAACTTATGACTCGGCGCGCTTGTTCGGCAGCGCTTCCCGCTTGCAAAGCTTCGTGAACTTAAACCGTCTGAACCTTTACCCGTCGGATCCGGCGACGAACATAAGCGGTCTTGGGACAAACAATACATTGGACGTCATCGGCCAGGAGGCCGGTCACCGCTGGCTAGCATTCACGAAGTACGATAGCGGCAACGGCGCCAGCGACGACATCTTAGGCCGCGATAAAGCCCACTGGAGCTTTTTTCTCGACAGCGACGCGTCGGACATGGAAGGCAACAATTGGCAAGATAACGGCAACGGCACATTTACCAGTAACGAAGCGACCGCTCGCTATGGCCCCCTCGACCAGTATTTGATGGGGCTGCGCAGCACAGCAGAGACACCCGATTTCTTTTTTATCGACAATCCGTCTTTCGTCAATTGTCCAGTCTACGACAGCGATGTAGGCGAACGCTCTTGCCCGCCGCGTGTCGGCGTCACCGTCACCGGTCAACGGCAGAACATCTCGGTGCACGAAATCGTCGCGGCGGAAGGAAGCCGGCAACCCGAGAGCGGCTTTTCGGAGGTCAATCCGTCGACGACATGGAAGCAAGCCTTCATCCTGTTGGTTAAAACAGCTACCGCCCCGAGTACGGATCTGACAAAGATCGGCAACATTCGTAACGCCTGGGTGCCGTACTTCAAATCCGCCGTCAGCAACTTGGCCCAAGTCGATACCCTCCTACCAGGCGGCGAGCCATCCATCCAATTCAGCGCCGGCAATTTTTCTGTCAGCGAATCGGCCGGCTCAACGAACATCACGGTGACGCGCACGGGGAGCACGGCAGAAGCGGTCACGGTGGACTACGCGACTAGTAATGGCACGGCAACGGCGGGCAGCGATTATACCTCGACTTCCGGCACTTTGACCTTCAATGCCCGCGAAAGCAGTAAAACGTTCCCAGTCAGTATTGCCAACGACACGTATGACGAAAATGACGAGACCGTCAACCTTACCCTAACCAATCCAACCGGCGGTGCCGTGCTCGGCTCGCAGAGTTCGGCGACATTAACAATCACCGAAGACGACATCGGCGGTGTGTTGCAGTTCAGCGCCGCCGCCTACAGCGTCAATGAAACTGGTGGCAGTATAACCATCACCGTATCGCGCTCGGGTGGCTCAGCGAGCAATGTCGCGGTCGCCTATGCGACCGGCAATGGCTCTGCCAGTGCCGGCAGCGATTATACCGCAACGAGCGGCACTCTCACTTTCGGCGCCGGCGAAACCAGCAAAACTTTCGCTGTGCCGATTGCCAATGATGGCTTAGCGGAAGGGAATGAAACGATAAATTTGTCCCTGTCCAATCCCACCGGTGGGGCGACTCTCGGCGCTTTGGCCGCTGCTGTCTTGACCATCGTCGACGATGAGATTGCCATCAACTTCAGCAGCGCCAATTTCACTGTCGCTGAGAGTAGCAAGACGGCCACAATCAACCTCTCCCGCTCGGGGCCGACCACCGCCGCGGTATCGGTCGATTATGCCACCAGCGATGGTACCGCCACCGCCGGTGCGGATTATTCGTCGCGTACAGGCACGATCATCTTCGCCGCCGGCCAGGCCAATCGCACGTTTACTATCCCGATCATCAACGACACCCTAGATGAGAATAGCGAAACCGTGAATCTCACGTTGTCCAATCCCACTGGCGGCGCACAGCTGGGCACGCAAAACACCGCCCTATTGACTATTACCGATAA
>DASSGE010001016.1:0-3233 GCA_035693605.1 Binatia bacterium | reverse complement strand
GAGTTGCGGGATGAAGTGGCGGGCTTGCGAAGCTACCGGATTGGCAGATGCCGTGTCATTTATCGCATTGTCGGTTCCATGGTGCAGATCGTCGCTCTCGGGCCCCGCGTCGACATCTATGAGCGCGCCGCCACCGAGCTCAGTAAGGCACTTAGAAAAGACAAACCCCAGTGACAGAGCGATAAAGCTGGAAAAACATCATGAACAGAAAAATCATGGCTGGTGTTTTTTGCGCTTTGAGCATTGCGGTTTGCGGCGCGGTTCACGCGCAACAGCCGGGAAAAGTCTTTCGCATAGGTTTCCTGGATGCAAGCACTGCTTCCGGCACTGCCGTGCTCGTGGCGGTGCTTCGGCAGGAGTTGAGCAAGCTTGGATGGATTGAAGGAAAGAATATCGCCATCGACTATCGATTTGCGGAACAAAAGAATGAGCGCCTGCCTGAGCTTGCCGCAGCGTTGGTTCGTCTAAAGGTTGATCTGATCGTGGTCACAGGGGTGCCACCTGCGTTGGCGGCGAATGCAGCGACTAAAACGGTTCCGATCGTAATGACAAACGTTTCGGATCCGGTTGGAGCCGGTTTGGTTGTCAGTCTGGCGCGGCCAGGAGGGAATGTCACTGGGTCGTCGTCTTTAGGGACGGAACTAAACAGTAAAAGACTAGAAGTGCTCAAGGACGCGATCCCCACACTCGTCCGAGTTGGACTTCTTCGCACATCGTCGGTCAGTCTCCAACTGAAAGAGATCAGGCCTGCGGCTACGGCGCTGAAGTTAAAATTGGAGGAGATCGAAACTGTACCCGACCCCAAAGGTTTGGAGAGCGCATTTCAAACCGCAAAGCAGAGGCAGGTGGACGCGATTATGTTGACCACGACTCGCCCCTTTTTCGCAGAAAGAAAGCGGATCGTCGAGCTTGCCGGCAAGTACCGGTTTCCAGCTATTTACTTCCAAAAAGAGTTTGTCGACGAGGGCGGCCTCATGTCGTACGGGGCGGACTTCGATGACCTCTATCGGCACGCGGCTGTTTACGTGGACAAGATCTTGAAAGGCGCCAAACCGTCTGATCTGCCGGTGCAGCAAGCGACGAAGTTTGAGTTTGTCATCAACCTGAAGGCGGCCAAGCAGATCGGACTGACATTTTCGCCGGACTTTCTCTCGCGGGCGAATAAAGTGATTAAGTAGGCGAGAGGCATGAGGCAACAGCCATTAGTAAGGATTTCAGATCGGGAAAAGAACGCATGACAGTAATTTCTTCGTAGTAAGTTTCCGATTCTCGATCCGATAATCCAAGATCGGCAATCTAAAATCGAAAATAGTATTGGGAGGTCATCGTGGCATATCGCACCATTGGTAAAACACTGCCGCGCATTGAAGGACGCGGCAAAGTAACTGGACAAACGAAGTACGCGGCAGATTTACCGTTTGAAGGGCTACTCTGGGCGAAGGTTTTGCGCGCTTCGGTGGCACACGCGCGCATCATCAAAGTCGACATCAGCAAAGCGCGCGCGTTGAAGGGCGTGCGTGCGGTGCTCACGGGAGCCGATGTCAAAGACATATTTGTCGGAACCCGGGTAAAGGACCAACCGGTTCTCGCTTATGACAAGGTGCGCATGGCGGGCGATGCGATCGCGGCGGTGGCGGCGGATAGCGAGGCGATCGCCGACGAGGCGGTGGGATTGATCGACTTCGAATACGAAGAGCTACCCTATGTCGACGATCCAGTCGAAGCGCTCAAGCCAAGCGCGCCGCTGATTCACGAGGACCGCAACAAGTATAGAAACACTCCGAAGCTGCCGGAAGGAATGTCCGGCCACAACCTGCAATCTTATGTGCGCTGGAAAAACGGCGATCTGGAAGCCGGTTTCGCCCAGGCAGCGCGCGTCTTCGAACATACCTTTCGCACGCCACTATCGCACCATGGCTACATCGAGCCCTGTGCCTGCACTGTGCAGGTGCATGACGACGGCAGGGTAGAAGTCTGGGCGTCGAACAAGGGCCCATGGGGTTTGCGCGAGCAGATGGCCGAAGATTTCGGTGTCTCCCAAGAGAAGATCAAAATTCACATCGTTCACGTCGGCGGCGACTTCGGCGCCAAGGCGTCGTTGATCGATGTGCCGATCGCCTATTATCTTTCGAGAGCGGCCGACGGCAGACCGGTCAAGTTGGTGCTCGATTACAGCGAGGAGATCCTCATCGGCGGCCATCGCCACCCGTCGGTAATCACATTGAAAACCGGCGTGGCGGCCGATGGCACACTGCTGGCGGTCAAAGGCGATATTTATTTTGCCGGAGGCGCCTACGGCTCGCAAAAGGCCAATCCGCAGGTCACGGTTCTTGGCGGGCGCCGTTTAGCGAGCATGTACCGCTGTCCGGCCATCGACGTGCAGACGTTTTGTTCGTACACCAATCAAGTGCCCTGTACTCAGACGCGCACCCCCGGCAGTCCGCAGGTAGTGTTTGCCTTCGAATCGCAGATGGACATCATCGCCAAAGAAATGGGTATCGATGCACTCGATCTGCGGCGGAAGAATATTTTGCACGACGGCGACGCCAACCCCATGGGTGAAAAGTGGAGTCATATTCTTATGGGTGAAGTGTTGGAGCGCATCGTCAAGACTTCCGGCTGGAAGAAGGGCGGCGCCAAGAAAAATCGTGGCTGGGGCATGGCGCTTTACGATCGCGGCACCCCGGAAGGCAAGGCGAGCTCGGCGTTGACTTTGGAGGTCGACGGCAAGGTTAACATTCTCACCGGCGTGCCCGATGTCGGCCCGGGTTATTACACGGTCAGCCAGCAGATGGTCTGCGAGGCGCTTGGGTTGCCGCCGGAAAAAGTCGGCGTGGTTTTTAAAGACACCGATAGTTTGCCCTTCGATCCGGGCACTTGCGGCAGCAAGCAAACCAACACTTCCGGCCATGCGGTGAACCAGTCGGCGCGTGAGGTACGGGAAAAATTGATCGCACTGGCAGCGCGCGAGTTGGGCTGCGAGCCCGAGGAAATCTCTCAAGAGGGCGGTAAGCTCACCGCGCCTAACAAGAAATCGACGACGACGGAGAAGATGATCGCGCTCGCGGTCAAAGAAAACGGCGGACCGGTCTTTCACCTGACCAACTATGTGCCGAAGGATATGCCCAAAGTGACCGGATTTGCGGCACAGGTGGCCGAGGTCGAGGTCGATCCGAGCACCGGCGGCGTTAAAGTTTTAAATTTAACCACGGCCCACGACACCGGCACAGTGC
>DASSGE010001015.1:0-3941 GCA_035693605.1 Binatia bacterium | reverse complement strand
CCCGCTTGAAAGCCGACGCCAATTCCGCCGGTGCCGATTGCCGATGGGGCGCTCCAACCTTTCTCGGTGCGCGCAAGAATGACTCCGGTCCCGCCTCTGCCACTCACCACGAACCCCGCTTTGGTCACCGTGAAAATCGCCACGCCCTTGGCATCGCGCAGGACGGCCGGCGGAATCGCGCTCTCCGGAATTACCTCGAAGCGTTCCAAAATACTCACTGCTCGCTCGACATCGTCTTGCATGTCAGCGTGGCCGGGAGAAACCGCGACGAAGAGAGCAAAACCCACCACAGCCAAGATAACTAACTTTGCTTTCATTGTTCACCTGCTTTCTGACGGCGGAATTCCTGAGAGATGCCGTCGACGATCTGTAACGTTCAGAGTAAACCATGGCAGGCGACGCCACAAGAATACGCCGCGGTTAAGAATAGCACGACACAAATTTCGCACGAAACGACATTGCCGTCACCCGATGGATATATAAATCGCACTGCGAGACTGAAGCGATAGTTTTTGAAACGCCTGCAACTGAGGGTGAAGTTGAAATTGGCTTAGCTTTTCCGCTAGTCTCTGGCAGTCTTTAAGAGAGAATGATTCGCCGATCCCCGTCGGAATGATGGCACCAGCAGATCGATTTATCGACACCATCCCTCGCTCAGGAAGCCTGCGGCGCGCATCCGATCGATTCAGTTTTGGAGGTCATTTGTGATATCCGAACAGTTCGAGTTGAAACGCTCTTCGCCACCGGTGATGATTGCCATTGCGCTTGGAGCTTTCCTGCTGCTGGCGAAGCACCAACTGGTTTTCGCTCAAGAATACTATAAAGACAAAACCATTCGCTTCATCGTTGGCCAGGGGGCCGGCGGCGGCTACGACACCTACGGCCGCACCATCGCGCGCTACATCGGCAAATACATTCCCGGCGGACCGACCACCGTAGTCGACAACATGACCGGCGCCGGCAGCCTGGTGGCGGCGAACTATCTTTTCAACAACGCCAAACCGGACGGATTGACGATCGCCATGTGGAACAGCGCTCTGGTGTTCAATCAGGCGATGGGCGACCGCAACGTGAAGTTCGATGCGCGTAAGTTCGGCTGGGTGGGCGCGCCGAGCAAGAGCGTGCCGGTCTGTTTGATCATGGGTTTCGCCGGTCCGAAGACTTTGGACGAGATCGTCAAATCGGGCAAAGCTTTGCGCATGGGCGGAACCGGCCCGGGTTCGCACAGCATCGACATGCCGCTAATGTTGAACAAAATGGTCGGCAGCAAATTTACCGTGGTGTCTGGATATCAAGGCACGGCGCAGATCAAGCTCGCCTTGCAGCGCCGGGAAGTCGACGGCCACTGCACCAACTGGGATTCGATTTTAGCGACGCAAAAAGACTTACTCGACGCCAAGGGAGATGACCGGCTGATTCCTTTCATACTCCATGCCCGCGTACCCGAACCCGAGGCCAAGGGCGCGACACTGGTCAGCGAGGTGATCAAAGACGAAAACCACCTGCGTGCTTATCGCGCTTATATGGCGCAGATGGAATACTCGCGACCGTTTACCATCGCGCCCAACACGCCGAAAGAGCGCCTCGAGATCCTGCGCGCCGCCTTTAAATCAACCTTGACCGACGGCGATTTCCTTGCCCAAGCAAATAAGTTAAAACTCGACATCAGCTATGTCTCCGGCGAGGAAAGCGAAAAGTGGGTTAACGAAGTGCTATCGCTGTCGCCCAAGATGAAAGAAGAATTGAAGTATTTGTCGCCGGTACAGTAATCGACGCCGCCCTACCAAGGAGAACGGTCATGGCCAAGAATGGTTTCAAAGCAATGGATTCAGATATGCACGTCTTCGAGCCCGCGGATCTATGGCAACGTTACATCGACAAAAAATATCTCGATCGCGCGCCCAAGGGGTTAAACCGTGCCTTTCGCGATCTCGGTATCGAAGTCGAAGGCAAAATTTTGCCGATCCCGCGTAAACCGGAGAATCCGGCTTTGGCGAAATACCGCCAGGATTTTTTCGAAGAGAAATATGGCGCAGCCGGCAAACGTAATTTCGATGGCGTATCTCAGCTCCAAGCCATGGATACGGAAGGGTTGGACATTGCGTTTTTGTTTCCGACCCGTGCGCTCACGGTACTCGGCATAGACGGCCTCGACCCCGACTTCGCCACGGCCATCGCGCGCGCCTACAATGATTGGCTGCACGACTTCGCCCAAGCCGACCCTGGGCGCATGTTCGGCATTGCCATGGTCGCTCCCCACGACATCAGCGGTTCAATCGAAGAGATCCGCCGCACGGTGCAAGAGTATGGATTCCGTGGCATCTTTCTCCGGCCCAATCATGTCAACAACAAGAAGTGGAGCGATTCCTATTACGATCCGTTGTGGGCCGAGTGCGAGAAGTGGAATCTGCCCGTCGGCTTTCACGAAGCCGGCCGTGTTTATCTGCCCCAGCCGGCGTTCTTTCACATCTGCTCGACCTTTTCCATGTTCAACACCTTCGGCTTTCCTTTCGCGAACATGCTCGCTTGCGGCGATATGATTTTCGGCGGCGTGATGGAACGCTTTCCCAAATTGAAAGTCGCGTTTTTGGAAGGCAACTGCTCTTGGGTTCCCTGGCTGCTCTGGCGTATGGGCGAATACGCCGAAACCACTGGTGTAGCGGAATACCCGGACTTAAGCATGACTCCGCTCGAGTACTTTCAGCGTAACTGCTACGGCGCCGTTGAATGCGACGAAATCACCGCCAAACACATTCCCGAATACGGCCTCGAAGACAATATGGTCTTCTCCACCGACTACCCTCACCTCGATGTAAAATACCCCCACGCCATCGACACGTTTTTGCAACAACCGTTCACCGATCAAATGAAACGCAAATGGCTATGGGACAACTGCGCAAGAATGTATAACTTCGAATGAAGAAGGAATGGCCGCAAAAAACGCAAAAGTCGCAAAAGGAAAATGGAAGACGGGCATCTCACCGTTCAGCAGCCGTTCCGTTTCATGACAATTTGCCGCACCCGATCGCATAACTGCCTAACTTCAGGCTCCGTGATTTTTGTGTCCTCTGCGTTCTTTGCGGCCAACCGTCCGAGTCTTAAATCTCCACGATCACCGGTGCATGGTCCGATGGGCGTTCTTTGGCCCGGAAGTCGCGGTCGATGGCGCAGCTTTTACAACTCGTGGCCAATTCCGCCGAGAGTAAAATATGGTCGATGCGCAGGCCGAGATTACGCTTAAAACCGTTCATACGGTAATCCCACCAGCTGTAGGATTGGTCGGCTTGATCGAACATCCGAAAGCTGTCTGCCAAACCGAGGGCGAGGATTTCTTTAAACGCGGTTTTTTCCGGGTCGCTGAACAGGACCTTGCCGGCCCAGGCTTTGGGATCGTAAACGTCCCGATCTTCGGGCGCGATGTTGTAGTCGCCCAACAGCGCGAGTTTCGGATAAGTCGCCAATTCCTGTTTCAACCAGGCGACCAGCGCCATCAGCCAGTCGAGCTTATACTTATATTTTTCCGACTCGACCGCTTCGCCGTTAGGAATATAGACACAGACAACTCTGACGCCGTTCACGGTCGCCGCAATCACGCGCTTCTGCGGATCGTCAAGGCTGGGAATGCCCAAGGTCACGTCGGCCGTAGGCGTCGACGACAAAATGGCTACGCCGTTGTAAGTCTTCTGCCCGGAGCACACCGCCTGATAGCCCGCGGCATTGAAGGCGGCGACCGGGAAGTTCAGATCCTCAAGTTTTATTTCCTGCAAACAAAGCGCGTCGGGTTTGTGCCGCTCGAGGTATTCCAAGACATGCGGCAGTCTGACTTTCAGTGAGTTTACGTTCCAGGTAGCTAATTTCATGAGAGCCTCTCTAATTCAAATCGGTTTTACACTAAACGCGCCATCGGCTTCGCTAATCCATCGGTACGCTTTACCCGCCGG
>DASSGE010001014.1:0-4671 GCA_035693605.1 Binatia bacterium | reverse complement strand
GTGAAAATCACAGTGAAACTCCAACCCGGCTTCCGCCAGCAGCTCCACCGTGTTATCGGTCGGGCGCACGCCCGGTGAAGACCAGCCCTTGGGCCGCTCGCCGGTCACTTTGACTATGGCATCGACGGTTTTTAAAATATTTTCGCGCTCCTGCTCGCGCGTCAGCATATATAGCCGTTCACCCTGGTCCCAACCATGAGCGACCAACTCGTGACCGCGGTCGAAACAGTCCTTAACCAGCTCCGGATAGTATACGCAGGTCAAGCCGTTCACTTGCACGCTGGTCTTGATCTCATAGTGATCACAGATATCGAGCAATCGTTTCAATCCAACTTTGGCGCCGAACTCACGAAAGGTTTCCGTCGACCAATCTCGTTTCCACAAGGCGTCTTTGGGCAGAGGCGATTGCAACGCCGCGCCTTGGGTCGGTTTGGTTCGATCCCAGGCTTCGAACGCGATCCCTAGAACAAAAGCTACGCGGGCGTCATTGGGCCACTTCAAGATCGTTTTTCCTATCATTGGGATTGCTTATTTACGCGCTGACTCCTCACGACCATATCAATGAGAATTTTAATTTGTCAATTATCGGCGCGTGCGTCGGCCGAATCGATGGCACACTGTGGAGGCTCAAATAGCGCAGCGCGTCAAGCACGCACGCGATCGGCGTGAAAGTATCCGCGTCCGTGTAGGTGGGCAGCACCCATCCAGGTTTTCTTTGCTGTCAATTTGGCGCGCGTGATAGCCTGTGCTGCCGAATCCCGCTTTCCCAGGTCAAATAAAGTGTCGGATCATTGGGCGGCGGTAACTTAGCGCGGTTGCTCCGCTGCAGATACATCTTGACCCAGTAGTTGTAAAAATATTCGAGATCCTGACTCTCTCTGCGCGTGCTTCCACCAGCAGTTTCATAATCGATGGTAATGCATCGATCCTTCACCGTTAAGCCAAGCAATCGGCTTTCGGCGCGCTTGTCGAGGAAACGTCCGATACCGCGCAAAATCTGCGGCGCACTAAACGGATCGGGCATCTGGCTCGGCTGTTGACGTCTTTGGCGGTTTTCGGTTTCGCAATTAAGGATATCGCTAATCGAATATTGCAACCGGCGCACAACCGGCCGCCGGCCTTTATTACCGAATCCGCTAAAACGAAAAATTCTTTGTAGAAGTGAACGCGGCACGGAGTTGTCCTCGGCGACTTGGCCGTATGCAGTGTACAGTCCGCCGCTCACGCGTAAATCGAATTCTCTAAAACCAGCCTGCTGGAGCAGCGAACCCAATGTTCTCAGGATACGGTCATGAGGGAAAAACTTGATGGATTCGCTCAGTTCCTCGGCAGCTGGAGATCGAGGGTGGAATTCTGCGAGTGCGGAGTTTTGTGGTTGATATAGGTTCATGATCTGACTCTCCTACACGAGCTGGCTTGCGATCCAACGAACTCGCTGTTGGCAACCCGGCAGTCAGACTCTTGCTGATCCGCGGCTTTCCGCCCCCGCCTCTTGGCGAGTTCGGCTTTTTTCACGCGAGATGATTCTTGCTGAAGTTAATCGGACCTCAGGTCGCGCTAGATAATCTCAGCAACCTCGATGCCATTACCACAAATTCCAACGACACCCTTGAGTGACCCGCGATTCCGCAATATCGGCAGCGACGCTGACAGTCGTGACAACTGTTCATGTCAAAGCCGCAGGAGAACATGATAAGCGATCGCTTGCACGGCTGTCCTGGAGTCAAGAGACTTGGCAAGATTGGCCGCGACGGTAAGATGCGGTGAAAACCACTAGGTGGGCTACTGCAAAGCAGCCCACCACCGGACTAGGGTAGATTGGAGGAGCCCATTAGAAAGCGATCGCACTCCCGGGCGGCGCCGCGGCCTTCGTTGATGGCCCAGACGACGAGGCTTTGGCCACGCCGGCAGTCGCCGGCGGCGAAGACCCCGTCGACGTTGGTGGTGAACTGACCATGTTCGGCCTTGGCGTTGGAGCGCGGATCGCGCTCAACGCCAAGCTGAGTCAGTACGGCGTCTTCGGGACCGAGGAAGCCCATGGCGAGCAAGACGAGATCGGCCTTCAATACTTTATCCGAGCCGGCCACTCGCTTGGGAATAAACGCCCCCTGCTCATTCTTGGTCCACTCAACGTCGTAAATATGCCTCTCTTTGACATTGCCGTCAGCATCACCGACGAACTTCTCGCCGGTGGTAAGGTACACCCGCGGATCGGCGCCAAACCGGGCCGCGGCTTCTTCCTGGCCGTAATCGAGCTTGTAAACCTTGGGCCACTCCGGCCAGGGATTGTCAGGTTGCCGACTGTCAGGCGGCCGCGGCAAAATTTCCAATTGGGTTAAACTCTTGCAGCCATGGCGCATCGAAGTCCCGACGCAGTCTGTACCGGTGTCGCCGCCGCCGACGACGATCACATGCTTGCCTTTGGCCGAGATGTAATTGCCGTCTTTGTGCTGCGAATCGAGCAGGCTTTTGGTATTGGCGCGGAGAAACTCCATCGCCATATAAATCCCTTTGAGCTCGCGCCCGGGGATCGGCAAATCACGAGCCTTGGTCGCCCCAGTGCAGATGACCACGGCATCGTTCTCCTCTTTGATCTTGGTTGCAGCAATGTCGGCACCGATGTCGGCGTTGACAACAAATTTTACGCCTTCAGCCGCCATCAAATCGATGCGCCGCTGGACGATTTTCTTGTCGAGCTTCATGTTAGGGATGCCGTACATAAGCAAACCGCCGATGCGATCCGCGCGTTCATACACCGTCACTTGATGACCGGCGCGATTGAGCTGCGCGGCACAGGCCAAGCCCGACGGTCCGGAACCGATGACGGCGACTTTTTTGCCTGTGCGCGCTTCCGGCGGCTCGGCGGTCACCCAACCCTGGTGAAAGCCGTTGTCGATAATCGCAGCTTCGATATTTTTGATCGTCACCGGCAATTCATTGAGCCCCAACACACAGGAGCCTTCGCACGGCGCGGGACAGACGCGGCCGGTAAATTCGGGGAAATTGTTGGTCTTGTGCAACCGATGCAACGCTTCCTGCCAAAGGCCGCGATAAATCAGATCGTTCCATTCCGGAATCAGATTATTGACTGGACAGCCGGAGGCCATGCCGCTGATCAGCTGCCCGGTATGGCAAAACGGAATGCCACAATCCATGCAGCGCGCGCCCTGCTCTCGTAGTTTCGCTTCGGGAAAATGCTCGTGGAACTCGTCCCAGTCCTTTACCCGCTCCAGCGGCGATCGATCCTGCGGCAACTCGCGCGCGATCTCCATGAACCCGGTTGGTTTACCCATCTCTTACTCTTCTCTTTCTCTCAGCAATCGATTGTCTGCGCTCAGTTGCCGCTCACCCGCGATGCGTCGTTCTTATTGGCTTCGAACGCCGCCATCAACGCTTCGTCGCCGACCAACCCCTTGGCCTCGGCCGCCTGCAGCGCCTCGACCACCCGGCGGTAATCTTTGGGCATGACCTTGACGAACTTGGGGGCGGTCTCCTGCCACAGTGCCAGCAGTTGCCATGCCCGTGCGCTATGCGTATAGACGGCATGGCGCTTGAGCAGCTCTTCGACTTCTTGCACGTCGCGCTGGTCGAGAATTTCTAAACTCACCGTCTCCAGATTGCAGCGGTTTTTGAACGTGCCATCTTCATCGAGCACGTAAGCGATACCGCCCGACATACCTGCCGCAAAATTGCGTCCGGTCTTGCCGAGCACAACCAGCCGTCCACCAGTCATATACTCGCACGCATGATCGCCGACACCTTCGACGACCACGCGCACTCCGCTATTGCGCACGCAAAAACGCTCGCCGGCCATGCCGCGGATATACGCCTCGCCATTGGTGGCACCGTAAAAGGCCACATTGCCGACGATCATGTTTTCCTCCGGCACGAAGGTCGAGCCTTCCGGCGGATAGAGGACAACCTTGCCGCCGGATAAGCCTTTGCCGAAATAGTCGTTGGCATCGCCCTCCAATTCGAGAGTGACTCCCGGTGGAATAAACGCGCCGAAGCTCTGCCCCGCCGAGCCCTGGAAATGAAAATGTATCGTGTCCTCGGGCAAGCCTTGCGGCCCGTAACGACGCGTCACTTCGCTGCCGAGAATCGTGCCGACGACCCGGTTGGTGTTGCGGATGTCGAGTTTGGCTTTGACTTTTTCCTTGCGTTCCAGTGCCGGCGCAGCCAAATCCAGCAGCACCTGATTGTCGAGAGCATTTTCCAAGCCGTGATTCTGCTTGATTTGACAGTAGCGGCCGACTTCCGGGCCAACCTTGGGCCGATAGAGTATCGCAGAATAATCCAGCCCTTGCGCTTTCAAATGGTTGACGGCGCGGCGCATCTCGATGCGATCCGAGCGTCCGACCATTTCATTGATGGTGCGGAATCCGAGTTCGGCCATGTGCTCGCGCATTTCCTGCGCGATGAAGCGCATGAAATTGACAACGTACGCCGGATCGCCGGCAAACTTCGCGCGCAGCTCGGGATTTTGAGTCGCGACCCCCACCGGGCAGGTGTCCAGATGACAGACTCGCATCATGATGCAGCCGAGAGTCACCAGCGCGGTAGTGGCAAAGCCGAACTCTTCCGCGCCTAGCAGGGCGGCGATAACGACGTCACGGCCGGTTTTCAATTGGCCGTCGGTTTCCACCGCAATACGGCTGCGCAAGTTGTTGA
>DASSGE010001013.1:0-7100 GCA_035693605.1 Binatia bacterium | reverse complement strand
ACAGCTTATAGCGATCGCTGGCCCCGGCGCCGCTCACCGCAGCGACCAGTGCCGCGCCGCTTTGGCGCACGGAAACTTTGTGACCGGCGCCATTCTCCGGCATCAACGCGAAGAAAAAATAAGTATGGCCGAACCCGGCCCATGAGACATCCCCGCTAAACTCATGTCCTTTGATAGCCTCAGCCGGCGCTTCGCGTTTGATCTTGCTGTCCACCAGGGCGATGAAGCCCTCGAAGGGCGCGCCGGGAGTAACGACTGTATGATCGCCTTTATCGGTCAGCAAGATCTCCGGAACCGGCGCATTGCCCGAGGCTGCCTGGACGGCGACATCGAACTGTATCGGATAAAGATTACCGGTAAACGTCAACGACTTGCTGATCGTTACGCCGTCTGCGGTTTGGCCTTGAAAGACCAGTGTGCCTTTGGCATCGCCGGTGAGTTTAAGATCGGTGCCCTGGACGGCATAGGACAGCGCCGCGTCATCGAAGGCCGCCGGCGCTTGCCAGCGCACACCGAGCGGCAACGGCACGTCTTTGGCCGTCGCAACGATTTCAAAGGGTGGACTTTTTGGTTCAGCGCTGGCGCGATAGTTTTTGAACTGAAAGCTTTTGAGCCGCGCACCCTGGCTGGTAAAGATAGCGATGTAGTTATCGGTTTCGACTTGAATCTGTTTTGCCGGCTGGCCAGTTGGCGCGCTGCTCGGAGCAAGTTGGGGCGTTACCGTACTCGGTATACTAGCGGATTGCGGCGGCGTCACCGATTTTGACGCGCTTTCTTTCTGGTCATCGACCGGCGCTTGGCTAGCCGGCTGCGGGCCGTAATAGCGGCTGATAAATTCCTGGTAACCGACCAATACCAGGACCGACAAAGCAATGCCTATGAGTGCGCGTTTATCCATTGAATAAATTCATCCGACCGGATCGTAACCACCGGCGCTCCAGGGATGACAGCGGCAGAAACGCCTTAGAGAACAAAGCAGTCCTTTGAGTGCGCCGTGACGGCGAATCGCGGTTTGAGCATATTCCGAGCAAGTCGGGTAAAAGCGACACGCGGGCGGCAACCAGGGTGAGATGATCCGGCGATAAACGCGAATCGGCAAGATGAGCAGCCAGCTGATCATTAGATCATTCCTGACGGCGTCCGCGCTGTGGCGAGAAACTCTTGGCCAATTCGCAGTCAAGCACGTTGGACGGCAGGTCCCTCGCACTCTTGCGCGCAATGACCAGAAAATCCACACCATGCGGCAACGTCCCGCGGCGACGCCGGAAAAACTCCCGCACTTGCCGTTTGATCCGATTCCGGATCACTGAGTTGCCAACTTTGCCGCTAACCGTGATACCCACGCGGGACTCAGCATGATCGTTGGTCTTGCTGATAACGACAAAATTTTCGGAATGGATCTTGTAACCGGATCGTGATAAGCGCAAAAATTCGGGTCGTTTTCTCAGGCGGGCCGACTTCGGGAATGCTTGTTTACCCTTCAGGGCCTTCCCCCGCGGTTATGTACGCGCCCGCTTGGGCGGCACCGACACCGTCAATTTCTTCCGCCCCTTGGCACGGCGCCGTTTGATCACCTTGCGCCCTCCGGGAGTCTCCATGCGAGCGAGAAAGCCATGGGTGCGCTTTCTGCGAATATTGCTCGGTTGATACGTTCTTTTGCTCATAAATTAAAAGTTCCTTCTACGACCACCTTAGGGCCAAGTGACTATATCAATCATACCGTCCTGGTGAAGTCAATTTTTAACCGGTCTCGGGTTTTAACGTCCGTTGCATCAAATCGCGCACCGCGTCGGCCGGCTGCTTGCGGCTGTAGAGCACCTGGTACATCTGTTCGACGATCGGCATCTCGACAGCTAAACGCTGCGCCAGAACATGAAGCGCGCGGGTATTGCGAACCCCCTCGGCAACGGTGCGAGTCGAACCAATGACCTCCTGCAAGGTCTTGCCGCCAGCGATCTGCAGACCTACCGCGCGGTTACGACTCAAATCGCCGACACAGGTAAGTACCAAATCGCCCAAACCCGGCAAGCCCGACAAAGTCATCGGATCGGCGCCCATGCGCACAGCCAACCGGGTGATCTCCGCCAATCCCCGGGTGATCAACGCCGCTCTAGCGTTTTGCCCGAGCCCTAAACCATCGCTAATGCCGGCGGCGATGGCGATGACATTCTTCACCACCCCGCCGATTTGCACGCCAACGACGTCATGCGAAGTATAAACCCGCAGACAGGGCGTGCTCAAAATCTCTTGAATCGCCCGCGCCACGGTTTCCGAATATGCGCCAACCGTCACTGCAGCGGGCAATCCTTGCGCAACTTCGATGGCAAAAGTCGGCCCTGAAAGAAACCCATGCCGCTCCCGGGTCGCGTCGCCCAAGATGTCGGCGAAAAGTTCCGCCATGGTTTGCTGTGTCGATTCTTCCAAGCCCTTCGTGCCGCACAATAAAAACGCCTGAGGGCCGAAGTGGAGCTCTGCACCGGCAAAAACTTCACGTACGGCATGGGAAGGCACCGCGCAGATCACCAGCATCTTGTCCGCCACCGCATCCGCTAACGTTTGCGTAACCACGATATTTTCGGGCAACGAAATGCCCGGAAGGTAAGTGTGGTTCTCTCGGCCGTGCAACAGTTCTTCGAAACTGGCGGTGCCGTGGCACCAAAGGGTCACTCGTTCGCCCTTATCGGCGAGCACTTTGGCAAGCGCCGTGCCCCAGCCGCCGGCACCCACGATTCCGATTTCTCTGGTCATGTTCGAACTACAAAATTTTACGAGCGGAAAAAGAGTCTGGGCGGCAGAAGATTTATTTTGGCGAAATTTTAACGCTAAACGCGGATCATCATCGAGTCTGCCATCCCGAAGGCCCTAGCTTTGTCACTTGCGATCAAGGCTGCTAATTCCCGGATGCCGATTCCGTTATCTGCGGCATTGCAGCGCAAGATCTATGCGTCGCCCGCGCCATCGTCCTCTTCTTCTTTTTCCGCCACTCGTGCGAGCGAAACGACGCGTTCGCCTTCTTCGAGCTCGATCAATCGCACGCCTTGGGTATTGCGGCCGATGATTCGAATGTCTTTGATGCGAAGACGAATGATTTTGCCGATGTTGGTGACCAGCATGAGCTGGTCTTCCTCATTGACTTGCTGCACACCGATAACGCGGCCGGTACGGTCGCTGGTTTTCATCGTAATAATGCCCTTACCGCCGCGCGATTGCAGCCGGTATTCATCCATCTCGGTGCGTTTACCGTAGCCGCCATCGGCGACCGTCAGGACACTGAAGCCGCGCGTAAGTATTTCCATGCTGACCACATGATCGCCTTCGTCCAGCCGCATGCCGACAACGCCAAAAGTACCACGGCCGGTCGGGCGCACCTGCTCTTCCCTGAAGCGAATCGATTGACCCTCGGCAGTGGAAAGAATCAGCTCCTGCTGGCCGTCGGTCAAACGCACGCCGATAACTTCGTCATGATCTTCCAAGCCAATGGCGCGGATCCCGCTGGGGCGGGGATGGGCGTAAGCCATCAGCTCGGTTTTCTTGATCAAGCCATTCTTGGTGGCGAAAATAATGAAGCGTCCTTCCTGAAACTCGCGTACCGAAAGGAACGCTGAAACTTTCTCGCCGGCTTCCAAATTAAGCAAATTGACGATCGGCTTGCCGCGCGCCGCCCGGCTTGCCTGCGGCAGTTCATGGACCTTGATCCAATAGACCTTGCCGACAGTTGTGAAAAAGAGAATATAGGAGTGCATCGAAGCAATGAACAGCGACTCGACAAAATCCTCCTCCTTGGTCGTGGTGCCGATCTTGCCTTTGCCGCCGCGGCGCTGCGCCCGGTAGAGCGTCACCGGGTTGCGCTTGATATAGCCCTCGTGCGAGATCGTCACCGCCATGTCTTCGTCGACGATCATGTCCTCAATGGAAATGTCTTCCGAATGGTCGACGATTTGCGTGCGCCGCTCATCGCCATATTGCTTCTTAATGTCTTTGAGTTCGCCGACGATAATTTTGAAAATCTCCTTCTCATCGGCCAGGATGGCGCGCAGCTTGGCGATCAGCTCGACGGTCTCGCGATGCTCCTCCATGATCTTGTCGCGCTCCAAACCAGTCAATCGCTGCAAGCGCAGGTCAAGAATGGCTTGCGCTTGCAACTCGCTCAAAGCGAAATTGCTCATCAAGCCTTCTTTAGCGGTTTTACCGTCCGCGGAATTCCGAATCAGCGAGATCACGGCGTCGAGATTGTCCAGAGCGATGCGGTAACCCTCTAGAATATGGAGCCGCTCTTCGGCCTTGCGCAGATCGTAGGCAGTGCGGCGAGTCACCACCTCTTTGCGGTGATCGAGGAAACACTTGAGCGCTTCTTTGAGCGTCAGCAGCTTGGGCTTGCCGTCGACGATGGCGAGCATATTCATCCCGAAGGATTCTTGCAGTTGGGTATGTTTATGCAGCTGGTTGATAATTATCTCGGCTACCGCGTCGCGTTTGAGCTCGATAACAATCCGCATGCCTTCGCGGTCCGACTCGTCACGCAGATCGCCGATGCCTTCGATCTTTTTTTCGTTAACCAGCTCGGCGATCTGTTCAATCAGGCGCTTTTTATTGACCTGATAAGGAATCTCTCTAATGATAATTTGCTCTTTGCCGGTGCGCTTGACTGTTTCGGTAAACGCCTTGCCGCGCATCTGAATGATGCCCTTGCCTTCATGGTAGGCGCGGATGATTGGCTCGCGTCCATGAATAAACCCGCCGGTGGGAAAATCGGGTCCGGGGATATGGCGCATCAACTGTTTGATCGACATGTCCGGATTGTCGACCAGCGCCACCAGGGCATCGATTACTTCGCTCAAGTTATGCGGCGGAATATTGGTCGCCATGCCGACCGCAATGCCGGCAGAGCCATTGATCAGTAAATTAGGAATTCGCGACGGCAGCACCGCCGGCTCTTTGAGCGAATCGTCGTAGTTGGGAATAAAGTCAACGGTCTCTTTTTCGATGTCGGCGAGCATCTCCTCGGCCAATAGCGTCATGCGGATTTCGGTGTAACGCATGGCTGCGGGATTATCACCATCTATGGACCCGAAGTTGCCCTGTCCGTCGACTAGCGGGTAGCGCAGATTGAAGTCCTGCGCCATGCGCACAACGGTATCGTAAATCGCCGTGTCGCCATGGGGATGGTACTTACCCATGATATCGCCGACCAGACGAGCTGATTTTTTGTATGGCTTATCTGAGGTGTTGCTGGCATCGTACATGGCGTAAAGCACACGCCGATGCACCGGCTTCAGCCCGTCGCGGACGTCCGGCAGCGCGCGGCTAATAATGACGCTCATGGCATAGGCCATAAACGACTCGCGCATCTCTTCTTCGATGTAGACCGGAACCTTCTGCGGCTTGATAGTAGCTTCCATGAATTGCTCTTTGCTTTACTGCGTGACGATTTCGCAGCTTCCAGAAGCTGCAAACGGCGTATTAATTAGATGTCTAAATTTCGAACGGTCAGGGCATTCTCTTCGATGAACTTGCGTCTCGGCTCGACCTCATCGCCCATCAGTGTCGAGAAAATCTGGTCGGCTTCCACTGCATCCTCGATGCGCACCTGCAGTAGCACGCGCGTCTCGGGATTCATGGTAGTCTCCCACAGCTGTTCGGGATTCATCTCGCCCAATCCCTTATAGCGCTGGATATACTGCCCCTTCTTGCCGCCCTCCATCACGTAAGAAAGAATCGCACCCAACGACTTCAGCTGGGTCTTGGCGTCGCCATCTTCAATTGAATACGGCGGCAAGCCGAGGGTAGCCATTTCCCCGAACAGCTTTTTAATCTCTCGGAATTCCGCGCTGGTCAGAAACTCGCGGTCGACAACAGTCTGATACCCTGTGCCATTGGCGCGCGTGATAACAATTAGTTTGAAGCAATTATGCTCCGGATCTTCTTCGAGAGCGCAAGACAACGGCGATTGCTCGGGCGCGATTAACCCAACGTAGGTTGCCAAGCGGCTCTCGAGCCTTAGCAACGCCTCGCGATCCTTGAGCATCTCCTCGCCGAAGCCGTCTTCCAACAACAACGCTTCGACTACTGTCCGGTTTTTCCGCTTGCGAGCGAGCGAGGTTAGCAATTTTTCCCAGCGCGCGACCTTCTTGACGAAGGCCTGCAAAGGCTGGCCGGCCAGACCGTTGCCATTCCCATTGCCGTTTTGTGCGGCGCGCAGTCGCACGCTTTCCGTGCCGAGTTCGATTAGGTGATCCTCGAGCATCGCCTCGTCTTTAAGATAGCGCTCCTGTTTGCCTTTCTTGATCTTATACAACGGCGGCTGAGCGATGAAGAGATAGCCCTTTTCGACGAGTTCCGGCATCTGTCGGTAAAAGAACGTCAACAACAGCGTACGAATATGTGATCCATCAACGTCGGCGTCGGTCATGATGATGATTGAATGATAACGCAGCTTCGCTTGATCGTAGTCTTCTTTGACCCCTGTGCCCAAGGCCGTGATCATCAAGCGAATTTCTTGCGACGACAGCATCTTATCAAAGCGCGCCTTCTCGACGTTCAAGATTTTGCCCTTGAGCGGTAAAATCGCTTGATTGCGCCGGTCTCGCCCCTGTTTGGCCGAACCACCGGCCGAATCGCCCTCGACTAAATAGAGTTCGCTCAACGCCGGATCGCGCTCTTGGCAATCGGCGAGCTTGCCGGGCAAAGAACCGGAATCGAGCGCGCCCTTGCGCCGTGCCAAGTCCTTGGCTTTGCGCGTCGCTTCGCGCACCCGCGCAGCTTCGACGCCCTTGGCGACGATCTTTTTCGCGTCCGCGGGATGCTCGCTCAGGTAATTGCCCAACTTTTCGTTGACCAATGCTTCAACGATGCCTTTGACTTCGCTGTTGCCTAGCTTCGTCTTTGTTTGACCTTCGAACTGCGGCTCGGGAACTTTGACGCTAATGACCGCGGTCAACCCCTCACGCACATCATCGCCCTGGAGATTCTCGTCGTCCTTTTTAAGCTGGCCGCTGCTGATCGCATAATTGTTGATCGAACGCGTAAGGGCCGAGCGAAAACCGATCAGATGCGTCCCGCCCTCGATAGTGTTTATGTTATTGGCGAAGGTGAAAACGTTT
>DASSGE010001012.1:0-2695 GCA_035693605.1 Binatia bacterium | reverse complement strand
GCTCACCCCCGCTGTTTTCATCCTAGCCGCTCCCGCTTAGGTGTCTGCAACGCCACGCGCATGGCCGATCGGTTCCGTGTCGTACATTTCGGCAGCTCGGAGCGAACCGGCCCAACAAGATTGAGCGAGCCTTACTTCGGTCGGTCGCTATTTGCGCTCTTGCTGCACTAGTTGCAGAGCCTTTTGACGCAGCGCCGGATCGCTATTTAGGGTCGCGAGAATTTGATTGTACTTGGCGACCGTCAGTCCTTGGGTCTCTAAAAGAGCTTTTACTTCAGCATTACCTTGGCTTTCGAGTCTAGCCTTTTCGTTAACATCCGCAGTTTGGGCGATTCGCGATCCGTAGCTTTCACGAAGCTGATGGTAACGCGTGTACACTTTGGCGAAGGCTTGAAGCTCACGATCACTGACAGAAGCGCTCGCGGCCACCTTCTGCGCCGTCTGTTGTCCGGATAGCCCGGCGGGGGTCGAAAGCATTAGAAACACTATGCCGGCAGGCGCGATGCGCATTAATAATTGACCACCGCGCCAATGGCTTAAATTTTTCGCCATACAACGACTCCTGACGATTGAAAACGGCAAGGCCTATGCCACAGCGACAGACGACCCGAAGGATTTGGGGTATGAAGTAACGAGCGGTGAAGAGGGAATTTTTTGAAGATTCCTCTTAAACCGGGAGAGCCATGATCGCTAAAATCACTGACCAAAGCATCGACCGGCGGCGCTTGATCTCAGCAAATAAGCCTTTGCGCAGAGGTTAGCCCACTGTTTAGTGGGATCGAGCCTGACGCAACTCCGATGGCGCTTCGATCCTTTGCGTCGACAATTCCAACCCGCGCGCCTCCATGGCGCATTCGAAACACACGATTATATCGAGCAGGACTACTCCGTTCTCCTCGCTCGACACGCGGTAGGCATCGCCCTCGCTGGCTTCGTTACAGTGGCGGCATATGAATTCCATGAGCATAGGGTGAGCAAACGCTATGCCGTTCGAGTCAGCGAAAATCCGCCTGCCCGGCAGTTTCCATGATTCACATCTGGGAATCTACCGAGCGCTGGTGTTGTGGATCTGAGACAGTATTAAAAACCCTTTATACTTGCATCGGGGTTTAAATAGACGCAGTTTTGTTGCTCACGATACCGATCGCAACGATATCCCTGGCGCAGGCGCGCTGGCGCAGCTGCGGCAACCACTTCTGCAACGAACTAACCTTCATTATTATTGAGTAATTCGAGTATGCCGCGTAGGGGCACATCGACCCAATCGGGACGGTTGTTAAGCTCGTAGCTCAATTCGTAGACAGCTTTGTCGAGGACGAGAATATCGAGCAAGGTTTTTAGATCGTCTCTGCTTTTGGGCAGGAAACTGCCGCGTCCGGCAATCTGCAGGTAGCGGCGCAAAAATGCCACGCTGACCCAGACATTCCATAATCGCGTCCATGGCGCGAGAGCGTTGACATCGTCCGGCCGATGACCATTGGTGCGCAGGCCGACGATCGCCGCGTAATCAAATGAACGCACCATACCCGCCACATCGCGCAGCGGCGAACGCTTGATGCGCCGCTCGCCAAGCGTGCGCGCCGGCTCTCCTTCAAAGTCGACAATGACGAAATCTTTCCCCGTGAACAGTACCTGGCCCAAATGGAAATCACCGTGGCAGCGCAGCCGAGCCGCGGCAATTTTTTTTTCGATCAAAACATGATAGCGCGCCAGCAAGCGGCTTTCCGCGGCTAAAACTTCGGTTGCTTGCGGGCGAATCCCCTCGGGAACATTCGCCATGCGTTCGCGTAAGAGTCCAAAGGTCTTGTAAGCGAACGTACGCAGGCTTTGATAGAGCGAGTGACGATAGTGCGGTGTGAACGGTTCCGGGGCGAAATTGGCATCCTCGCTGACGCTCGCCAGAGCCAGGTGGAGCTCGGCCGTGCGCTGGCCGAGCAAACCTGCCAAGGCCAGATAGCCGCCGATCGCTGCCTGCGCCGCGCGTGGCGTTTCCGCCTCGGTTAGATCGAGAAGATGACGGCGCGGTACCGGGAGCTCCGACTCGTCATATTTGCGCGCCAGGCAATGCTCGAAATACTGCTTGAGATTGTCCAGGGTATAATTCCAGCCATCGGTTTCATGCACGACCCAGCCTTGCAGGATGGCCGCCAGTTTGGCTTCCTGGCCGGGACAGCGCAATTCGATATGTCCGGCGAGCGGCGGCAGGTTACGAAAGGCGGTTTTCTCATTGAGAAAACGAACGATTTCCAGATCGGGATTAATACCGCTGTGAAGACGGCGAAAGAATTTCAGCACCAGACGATCACCGAATACCACGGAGGTATTGCTCTGCTCGCCTTTGACTACAGTGGCCATGGGGATGATCTGCGGCGGAGCGATCAACTTGCGCAAAGCCCGCGTCGGGATGCCCCTGAGCTCGCCTTTCTCGCCTTTAAGGGTGCGACGCCGCGCTATGCTGTCGAGCATCGCCTGAGCCAAATCACTATCCGCCAGCGCGTCGTACAAGACGCCGGCGATGTCGGCTTGACCTTCCTTTACCAAGTGCGCGACGATCGACGCGCCGCGGTTCTGGCGCAACTCAGCGGCATGAGCATCGGCCGCAAAACCCAATGCCAAAAGATATTCCTCGGCGGCGCCTTCGCTGTACTGAACTTGGACGGTCGTCAGGTACACAGAAGTGCCGCTAAGTTGAATC
>DASSGE010001011.1:0-3128 GCA_035693605.1 Binatia bacterium | reverse complement strand
GAAACTAAAAACGACCGCAACATAAATATCGGTGGTGCTGTTGTTGAGGCTATAGGCGCCAATCAGGCAAAAGAGAATGATGAAGCAAGAAAGATATGAGTAGGGGATTTTCAAGACTCGCACCCACAAGGGGATGAGCGGCAAGTTGAGGATCAAGAGCATGAGGTTGCCGATATACATGCTCGCGATCACGCCCCAAAACAAATCGGGAGAGTTCTTGATTAGCAAGGGTCCGGGAGTGAGGCCATAGATCATGAGCGCGCCGAGCAAAATCGCCGTCATGGCGGTGGAAGGGATGCCCAAGCTCAGGAGCGGGATGAAAGTTCCACCTACAGCGGCGTTGTTGCAAGCTTCCGGCGAAGCGACGCCTTCGATCGCGCCATTGCCAAATTGTTCGGGATGCCGCGAAAGTTTCTTTTCCAGAGCATAGCTCAAAAATTGCGGAACGATGGCTCCCACTCCCGGTAGGAGTCCGAGGGAAAATCCAATCAGCGAACCGCGCGCGAGCGGGCCTATGGATCTTTTCCAGTCCTCACGGTTGGGCAAAAGCCCTTTGATTCTTTCGGCAAAGACATCGGTCTTGCGTAGCACGCCGAGGTTCTCGAGAACTTCGGCGATACCGAAGAGGCCCATGACCACCGGCGCTATGCCGATACCGTCGGCCAGTTCCAGCATGCCGAAAGTGAATCGGGGCGTTGCCGTGATCGGATCCAGACCGATGCATCCGAGCAGGATGCCGACGACGGCCATCATCAATGCTCTGGCCATCGATTTCCTTGCGAGATAGGCCACCACCGTTAGCCCCATGACCATAAGTGCAAAGTACTCCGGCGGACCAAATCGGAGCGCGAAATTTGCGAGCGTCGGCGCCAGTAGGATGAGACCGAAGATACTGAAGGTCCCTGCGATGAAGGAGCCGAAGGCGGAAATCCCGAGAGCTGCGCCCGCTCTGCCTTGACGGGCCATCTGATAGCCATCGAAACAGGTGACAACGGAAGAAGCTTCGCCAGGGATATTCAACAAGATCGAAGTCGTCGAGCCGCCGTACATGGCGCCGTAGCATATTCCCGAGAGCATAATGATGGCGGAGATTGGATTGAGGGAGAAGGTGGCGGGCAAGAGCAGCGCGATGGTCGCCGTCGGACCGATCCCGGGAAGCACGCCAACGAGGGTTCCCATGGAGACGCCGATGAAGCAGTAGAGGAGGTTTTGCGGCTGCAGCGCGATGTTGAAGCCGTAAAGAAGGCTCGTCAAAGATTCAATCATGATTTACATTAAAAACCTCTCGGCAGCGTGCCCTTGAAAAAAAAATCAGCTCGGGGCGGCTGCGTCAGCCAACCCGACTTTGTCCGGCGAATCTAGCGTGCGGCTCGAAATGAAGTCAATTGCGTGGCGCCGATTTTGGCGGTAATTTCCGACCATGGCAAAATTGCTTTCAGCACCGACGGTAATTCCCGCCGCCGGCGAGCCGCCGAAAATCATCGAAGAGTTCATCGGCCGCGTCAATTCACAGACCGCAAATATCAGCATCGCCAGGATGACCAGCCCGTCAGGCTGGCGCGAACCAGGACAAACACCGGAGTTCGACGAGTACACGATCGTTTTGCGCGGCGAACTGCAAGTGGAAACGCGTGACGCGTTTCACCAGGTTGCGGCCGGACAAGCGATCATCGTCTATGCCGGCGAATGGGTGCGCTACAGTACACCAGGCCCCGAAGGTGCGCAGTATGTCGCGGTCTGTTCGCCGGCTTTTTCACCGGCGACCGTGCATCGCGACTCCGACTGACCCCTTCAGCGACTAGAGAAATCGCACCACCGCGAAAATCCCAATCATGGCAAACGCCATGGCGATTTTCAGCGCCGCGCCGAGGACCAGCCCGATGGTGGCGCCAATGCCGGCGCGGGTTGCCTGTTGCAGGCCGCGGCGGGCTGAGAGTTCACCGATGACCGCGCCGATAAAGGGCCCGAAGATGACCCCGGGGAGGCCGAGAAACAGGCCGGCGGCGACGCCGATAAGAGCGCCGATAATGGCGCGCTTGGATGCGCCGAATTTCTGGGCGCCAAAAATAGTCGCCCAGAAATCCACGGCATAAGTCAATCCCGCCAATAGCGTCAGGGTGAGTATCGTCCCGAGGCCGATGTGGGTAAAATTTTCCGCCCATGCGCCGAGGATAAGGCCCAATAGGATGAGCGGCGCACCGGGTAAGCCGGGCAGGACGAGTCCAACCAAACCGAGCCCCACCAGCAGGGCTGCGGTGATCCAATAGATCATGAGTTCGCCCATTGGTTCTCTGTCGTAATGGTCGAGTGTGGTTGCGGTGGTTCGTTTCAGCGCGGCAGCTTTTCCAGTCTTAGACGACGCCGTTGCCGCGGTGTTGGCGCGCCGTCATGTCCCGCCAACTGGGTTAGCCGCTGCGCGATAACTTTATAGACGTCGGCGGAGAATCCAAATCCGATGTGAGTCGATTTGACTTCGACATGCTCGATGTTGGGAGTTTGACTGTCGATGCAGGCTCGCCAGGCCACCATCGCGTCGCTGCGCGAATAGATCGCCACCACAGGTACTTCCAAGTTTCCCATACGATTGCGTTGCTCGACCTCGGCGGCTATGAGTTCAACATCGATACCGCGCTTGCGGTAGGATTTCGCCGCGACGGTGTATTTGGGGCCGCCGACGACTGGCGTGCCCAGGGTAATTACCAGCCGAACTAGATCGGGACGTTCGCGAGCCAGCTCGCGAGCCAAGTAACCGCCGTAGCTCCAGCCGATGATGGTGACCTTTTGCCTGCTCCGTCGCGATAAATTCCCCAAGCGCCGTAACAGCCGCGGCAGCGAATCGCCGACAGCGCCGTGATTCCGACCCAAACCCCACCCACGTGCTCGATAGCTGAGTAGACGCAAATAGCCTTTGAGAAGCATCGTTGAGCCATCGCCGGCGCCGTAGCCAGGGAGGACCAGAACCGGTTCGCCGTTGCCGCGGGGCTGGCGCGCCAGGGAAGGGAACTTTAACAAGAGTCGCGGCAGCTCGATTAAGCCGCGCGCTTCGCGCATTAGGTGCGATTGTGACGGAGCTTGCAGAGTTTCATTCATGGTCAGAGGCTCTCAATGCTAGCCAAATTTGTCCAGCG
>DASSGE010001010.1:0-3122 GCA_035693605.1 Binatia bacterium | reverse complement strand
GAGTGGCGCTGGTAGCAATGACTTTACTGTCTGCCAATCGAGGTTGTGGGCAATGATGCGGCCATCGGTGACGCGCCATGCCGGTGTGAACGCTAGGTTTCCGACAGCCTCGGCGCTGCCGATATCCGAGCGCAAAGTAAGCGATTTCAACCTTACCGACTTATCGGTGACGGAAAATGCTCCGCTTGCAATTGCCACTGCCGGGCCATCATTAATTTTCAGTGCCACTGGACTGACGCTGTTGGGAAAATCATTGAGATCAAGTTGGCCTGAGAACCGGCCGGCAGCGAAATTTATATCCAGAGCGGCATTGGCGGTTAATTTACCGGTGAGTTCCTTA
The DNA here is from genome assembly GCA_035693605.1 of Binatia bacterium. Taxonomy (GTDB): domain Bacteria; phylum Desulfobacterota; class Binatia; order UBA9968; family UBA9968; genus DP-20. Next base: position 2,782 of record DASSGE010001010.1, on the reverse strand, counting down.
GCGCCTAGTTTGAGCCGATTTAACTTTACCTCGACGTCGATCGTCGGCTCTTGCCCAAGCGGCAACCGTAGCGCGCCCTCAGCTTTCACGATCGGCTGGGCATTTGTCGAAACGCCACGTTGAAGCAAGCCGGTCGTTTGTTTCGCGTTCACAGTAGCCTGCACCGAGAACTCTCTGTCGCGACGTTCGAACATAATCTCGGCGATACCCTTGAGCGGGGGGATTTCTGCGCGCAAAGTGATGCCGGTTTGCCCACCCAGATTGATATTTTGCGCGGCGACATTGATTGCTGGGATTTCGATCTTAGTACCCTCGTCGGTGCTGATCACGGCCCGGCCGTCGGTTACAGCCAAATTGCGCAGGGAAAGCGTGATTTCGCCCTTAGGTTGGGGCCTTAGAAGCTCCACCAAATCGAGTTCCAATACCGGCTGCTCGACCTGAATCCGATGAATGGTATTCGCAAACACGTCCAACGGAGTGAGGGTGACAATGAATTTGGCCGCGGACAAAATTCGTTTACCTTCTTTAGCCGCAGTGACGCCGCCAGCCACCAGCCGCAGCGGTAGGCTCAACTTCAAAGTTTCCATGCCAATGGCATACCCCGAACGTTGTGAAATTTCGGTCTCCAACCATCGGCGAAAGCCGTCGGAATTGACGGCGACATGGAGTGCAGCAACGCTGGCGGTTAGACCAACGGCAAGGACTGAGAGTATTATGACAATTCTGCGGGCCGGCCTTGCCATGTTCATTGTTACTCGATAACCCGTTTCTCTTGTCTGAGTCTGAGCACGTCAGCGGTTAGCGCTGACTTCGCTCAGAACCAACGGCTTGCTTAGATTGTCCACGACGGAACTGCGTTTTGCAATTTGACACGTGCGTTTTCCTTGGCATATAAGCGACTTCGTCCAGCGCTCTATTCACGATCGGTAGGTAACTCTTTCAGGAGGCGATCATGATTCAGGAATTTAAAGAATTCATCCAGCGAGGTAACGTCATCGATCTTGCCGTCGGCGTGGTGATCGGCGGTGCCTTCGGTAAGATCGTCACGTCCTTCGTTGAGGATGTGCTCATGCCGCCCATCGGTCTAATGATCGGTGGCGCAGATTTCTCCAATTTATTCATTAATCTTTCGGACAAAAATTTTCCCACCGTCGCAGCAGCCAAGGCTGCGGGTGCGCCGACTTTGAACTACGGCATTTTTATCAACAACATTATATTTTTCTTAATTGTCGCGTTTGCGATATTTCTGGTGGTTAAGGCGGTCAATCGATTGCGCAAGCCCGCGGCCGCACCTCCACCGGCGGGTCCAACCCTCGATCAGCGATTGCTGACGGAGATTCGCGACCTCTTGAAGCGATAGCCGCGATAGGCCTTCGCTAGACAACCAGTGCGATCCGCTCGCCTGTACGCTCGAGATTGATAGCGTCCTACGCGACTTGCTGGGGTTTTCGAACAATTGCCTGCGGCCCCGCCATAGTCGGCCATCGAGCATGTCGTCTGTATCGGCTAATGTAACAGTTCTTTATCGCGAGTTCCTGGCAACCACTCACCGCTCGAATATTTCCCAGAATGCATCATCGAATTTTCATGTCACTCTTTGGCGTACGCTGCGATACGCGCTAGGCCCCGAGAGCTGGCGTTGTACGCCGAATAAGTCGCTCTAGCCAGGTGGCCGCCAGGCTTTCTCGGTATTACGTAACGAGTCAACTAATGATGCACGATTTCGGCACCGAATAACTTTAATAGCTATTATCTGAAAGCGATGACTATGCTGGCAGCACCCGGTCTGCTCGACAGTTTGACAGCGACTAAATAAACCGACTCCACTTAATACTACTTTCGTCATAGTTATTATTCGAGGGTTTTGTCGCGCGGCAATACTCGGGAGAACGTAGGAGCTTTAAAAGCCGTTCCTGGTTTCCACTGAAGGGGACTCGCCCAGGCTTTCGGTTCCCCGGCAAGCCGAGCTTTAGCCAGCAAAAATTCAAGCCGAACGGGGCGGGATTCTTTCGCATGCAACGTCAGAATTAGCCATGACAGGTTGAGGTTACTTGTAATCGACTATGTCCCGCGCTTGTTACATCACGATCGATTTTGGTGAAGATGTGGCCCTGGATCATCGCCATGGGAAATTCTGGCCCTTTTCGTGCCAAACGCAGTGTTTGGAAGAATTCTTCATTTTTGCTTGACAACCTAGGACCCTTATACTAATTTGGCCAAAAATTTGGATTTTTCAAATGGGAGGCAGAAATGACGAATAGCAACAAGTATCTAGCGTTGACCGCGCTAGGATTCTTCATGACCGGTTGTACCGGCATGACGAAGACCCAAGCCGGGCTTGTGGGTGCTGCGGTTTGCGGTGCGGCCGGTGCCGGCGGGGGTGCTGCCGCGGCGCATATAGGTATAGAGGGAAAGCATAGAAACGAAGCGGCTGGCGCTGCGATTGGCGCAGTCACCGGCGCGCTCCTTTGCGGCGGCCTAGCTTACCTATTCACAGAGGATCCAAAGCCGGCACCGAAGCCAGCTCCGCCTCCTCCACCTCCACCACCTCCTCCACCACCTCCTCCTCCGAAAAAGGAAGCTCCCAAGCCGCCTCCGCCTCCGCCTCCACCTCCGCCCAAACCGGCGCCGAAGGTCGAACGGACGATTATTCTTGATGATGTGCTCTTTGACTTCGATAAGAGCAACGTTAAGCCGGAAGCTGCGGCGATCTTGGATCGTTTGGTTGCTTTCATGAAAGAGAACTCGGACAAGAAGGCAAACCTTTCCGGTCACACCGATA
>DASSGE010001009.1:0-2973 GCA_035693605.1 Binatia bacterium | reverse complement strand
GTGGCTTCAGTAAGTCGCTCACGATTTATTGTCTCTTCATTACTCACGAGAACCTCCTGTCCTTCTGCCTAACTAATTAGAGTTACAAATCCCAATGCTTTTACAGGACTCAACGCAACCCTCATGCCATATAAAGAGTTCTATCCTGCCCGTGTAATTCGGACGCTTGTCCCAACTGCGGGAAATTCTACGTGGTGGCGTGCGTTTTTGGGACGGCGCTCGTTAGGTAGGCTTGGATGGTCATCAATCTCCCCGTTTCGAAGACAAATCGAACGGCAGCTACTGGCACATGTGTTGCTCCACGGGTTTTTGAGAAAGGAGGATGATCTCATGGAAACACAGAGACTGGATCAAGAGTTGAAGTGCGATCATTGCGGCAAGTCGTTCGCGATCCGCGAAGAATTGCGCCGCCACGAATCTACTTGCGAAAAATAACCCGCAGTCAGGATGGTGAACCTATGAAACCGGCGACACTTGTAGGAATAGCGCTGATAGTCTTAGCGGTCATTGCATTTGCCTATCAAGGTATCAGTTATACAAAACGGGAGAAGGTACTCGATATCGGCCCGATCCAGGCCACCGCAGAAAAACGCGAAACCATTCCCATCCCGCCGATTGTTGCCGGCGCGGTGCTGATCGGTGGTATAGCGCTGATCTTCGTCGGCTCGAAAAATTAAGTTTGTCGCCGGCTGCCAATGTGGCAGCCGACTGACCGGTCCGGAAACTAAAATTGAGAAAGGACGGCTAATACTATGGGAACTGTTTTAGTTATTTTACTGATTCTTCTTTTAATTGGAGCCTTACCGACGTGGCCTTACAGCAGCGGGTGGGGGTATTATCCGAGCGGCGGTCTCGGCCTAGTTTTAATTGTTATCGTTGTTCTTGCTCTGATGGGCCGATTGTAACCTGAGTTTTTTGGGACAGGCGCGCGCGGCGTCACTGCGTTGCGCCTGTCCTTTCAATCACCGCACACTCCGTCTCCGCAATTACTTAATACCCTTCTCGCCGTCCTAGATTCAAGACCCGTGAATCTTCGTCGATCACGTATAATGGCGAACCTGTCCGCGCGGTGCCGCGGCAAAACTTGTAAGTCCAAGCCGATCCTTTGGCTTTTTCCTTCGCTGGTAAGCTTCCAAATTTAACAGCGTTCGTGGCACAACAATTGCCAATTTACTTATCTGGCAGCAATCGAAAATTAATCCGGTTTGCTGAAAATGTTTTCACTGAAGTTGCAGTGGATTAATAAACTTCTTGAAAGCGAATCGCATCTTGAGCCAACAACGCGTTGTTATCACCGGCGGCGCCGGATTTACTCGATCTCATTCGCAGACGAACTCTTTCGTTCTGGCGATAATGTATGTACCTACTCTCGCCGTATTAAGACCGCAAATCCGCGCCGCCGCCCCTCCCGATTATCTCGATCCGGACGCCGTGCGGGGCGCGCTCCAGAGTATCGATGCCGTCTATCTCTCGGCGGCCATCGGCGGCCCGAGCATGTTTGAATTCCTATGCAACTGACAATCCTGCAAGTCGCTTATCCCTTGGCGCCGGTCGGCATCGATGCGGGCGGTGGCGCGGAACAGATACTTACAAGCTTGGATTTATTTTTGACCGCCGCCGGTCATCGTTCGATCGTGATCGCGTGCGCCAGCTCGCAGACCGCCGGGACTCTTCGCGCGGTGCCGACGTTGGGCCTTGACGAGTTGACCGCTGAACGACGGCGGCAGATCCAGACCGTCCAGCAGCAGGCGATCGAGGATGTCATCAAGAGCTATGACGTCGATGTCATTCACATGCACGGCGTCGACTTCGCGGCTTATTTGCCGCCGCCCGGACCGCCGCTCTTGATCACTTTGCACCGGCCTGTGTCCGAGTACGAACCGGGTGATTTATTTCCAACGCGTTCACAGACTTTTTTTAATTGCGTGTCGGCCTCGCAGCAAAGGGATTGTCCGCAAGGCATGGCACACTTGCCTTGGGTTGAGAACGGCGTCGCCACCGAGTTGTTCACTGCCGGTCAAGACAAGCGCAACTTCGCTCTCGCGCTCGGGCGTATCTGTCCAGAAAAGGGTTTCCACCTGGCCGTCGACGCCGCGGCGCAGGCGAATGTCGATCTAATTCTCGGCGGAGTAGTGTTTCCTTACCCGGAACATGAGCGTTATTTCGCCGCGGAGATCGCCCCACGTTTAGATCAGCGTCGGCGCTATGCCGGCGCCATTGAGTTCGCCCGCAAACGGCGCCTGTTGAGTTCGGCGCGCTGTCTGCTGGTGCCGAGTCTAATAGCCGAGCCAAGCTCGTTAGTCGCAATGGAAGCGCTTGCATGCGGCACACCGGTGATCGCCTTCGCGCATGGCGCGCTCGGAGATATTATTGAGCACGGCAAAACCGGCTTTCTCGTCCGTGACGTTAGCGAAATGGCCGCAGCAATCGCCGCGGCCAATGAAATCGATCCGCTGCTTTGCCGCACCACAGCACGGCTGCGCTTCTCACGTAGTCGCATGGTCGGCGAGTATTTTCGAATTTACGAAAAGCTGGCGACTCGGAGTGGGCAAACGGCCAATTCGTGGACAGAGATAAGCCGCGACGCATGAACAGGACATGCAGCACGCTGTAACAACAGCCGGGTACCCGGATTAACTAACGGCAATCGGCCGAAAGGCATGATCAATGAGTGCTCAGTTGGAAATCAACGAAATCAATTCGCACCAAGCTTTTAAAGACTTGTGCCCCGAGTGGTGCGCATTGTGGGTTGGGATTGCCGATGGCAGTCCTTTTGCGTCACCCGAGTGGTTGCTCGCAGGGTGGTGGCGATTTTTCGGCCGCGGCAAGTTTTGCGTCTTGGGCGTGCGCAAAAGGATCGCCGCGTGACCCGCTTCCTATTCATTCGCCACGCTGCCATCGACGGTCTAGGTCAGCGCATCGCAGGGCGCGGACCCGGTAATCCGCTCAATCGCCAAGGCCGCGCACAGGCGG
>DASSGE010001008.1:0-2671 GCA_035693605.1 Binatia bacterium | reverse complement strand
GCAAAATCAACCAGAAGCGGCTGCCTTTGTCTAATCCCGGCGCGACCCCGACCTCGCCGTTCATCCGCTGGACGGCTTTGCGGACAATCGCCAAGCCGATCCCCGTACCGCCGTATTTTTTTTCCGGATGGACCTGGCCGAAAATTTGAAAAATGCGCTCGTAATGGGCCGGGTCGATGCCGATGCCGTTGTCTTCGACCCAAACCCGCACTTTGCCATCCAGCCTTTCGGTACGAATGCGCACTTCCGGCAAAACGCCGGCGGGCACAAACTTCACCGCGTTGGCAAGTAAATTGGTCAGGCATTGGGTCATATAGGCATCGTGACCGACGACCCGATGCAAGGGCCGCTCGACGATGACGCGCGCTTGCGGCGCCTGGAATTCGGGAGTTGTCGCAATGATATCATCGAGGAGCCGCTCCAAATCGATCGGCTGCAGGGCAATCTCGCCTTTTGCCACCCGGCTATAAGCCAGCACGTCCTGAATCAACAAGTCCAGACGATTGGAAGCGCGATAGATTCTGTCGAGATAGTAGCGCGCGTCCGCGTCGAGGCGCTCGCCGTAATCGTCCAACAAGGCTTTAGCGTAGCCCTGCATGGCGCGCAACGGCGCGCGCATGTCGTGCGAAATGCTATACGAAAACGCCTCGAGCTCGCCGATGGTCTCTTGCAGTCGAGCCGTGCGCTGGTCGACCAAGCTATCGAGCCGCTTGGCTTCGGAGCGCATGAGTTCTTCGGCTGCCTTGCGTACGGTAATATCGGTGTCGATGATCAAGACTTTGTCCCAGGCGCCGTGCGCGTCGGCGTCTGCCACCCAGCGGGTGCTTACGTGGATGCGCCGTCCATCACGGCGCGTCTGCACCAAGTCGCCGGCCCAGCGTCCGTCGCGTCGCAGCTTCTCGGTAATCGACTCGAGCGGTTCGGGAAATTGGGTTTGCAGGAGTTGGTTTTTGTTTTTGCCTAGCGCGTCGGCGCGGCTCCAGCCATAAATTTCTTCAGCGCCGGTATTCCAAAACAACACCACGCCGCTCAAGTCGCGCACGATGATCGCGTCCGTGCTCAGATTCAGCAGACGCGCCTGCTCAGCCAGACGATCGTGGTTTTCCTGGGTCTCGGCAACCATTCCATTGAACGCGTCGGTCAGCGTGCCAAGCTCGTCATCGGTCCTTCTGGCTACGCGCACCGAGTAATCGCCTTGTTTGGTGATCGTCTCGGCCGCTTGGGTGAGCGCCAGAATCGGCGCGGAGATCCGCGTCTGAAGTAAACTGGAGAGAATAAACGCCGCGGCTGACGAACCGGCGAGCACCGCCACGACGATCAGGCCGTAACGGACAAATTGTTGGTGGCGGCTGTGGAAAGACGCTCGCAAATACAACGTCCCGATCGATTTGTTCTCCCGACGCACCGGTTCGAACAGCGCCAGCCCGCCGTCTTCGAAACGGTAGCCTTTAGGCTCGGTCTTGCGCGGCAGCACAAGCGCAGGAAGCGTCTTTGGATAAGTCGCGAAGGTATTGCCGTGATCATCGAAGAGGATCGCCGCCTCGATATCCGGCTCGACTTTGAGAGCTGCGAGAATCTCCTCGGCCACCGCCTTGTTGTCAAACGCCAACCGCGCCGCGCTATCGCCGGCGACGATGGCCGCTAGCGTCGACAGATTACGTAATGATTGAGCCCGGAAGTCAATCGCCTCATAACTCACAAAAGCGGCGGCGGTGACGAAGACCACGGTGACACTGGCGAGCAGGATTACCGCCCGGACGCGCTTCTGAATGGAAGTTTGTCGCCTCGCCACGATGCTATTCACCGATCACCTTCGCGGCGCGCAGCAGCCGCGCAACGAGCACCAAACGGGCGGCAACCGCAGCCTTCAGATCGACGCGCATGCGGATCTTGGTTGTTCGTTGAGGAATGCAATCACGGTTTCAGAAGAGCTTGCCGATGTACTGCTGTCTCTGACCGTCAGCCCGCTTTTACCCGCGACGGCTGCGGCAACTTCCTTCACTTGGCGCGGCGAAGCATCGGTCGTGTAGAGAATATGGCATGATTTCGTTCGTTCGGTAACCCGCAGCAGCTGGACGACGACTCGGCGCCCATCCGCCGTTTCGCTCGAAACCGCCGCATTCAATGCCCCGGGCAGGCTTGATGCGCGAGAACCACGAATATCTCCGGCGGTGATGACTTGGATTGCCGAAGCGACATCGACAAGACGTTCGGCGCCGGCCAAGATTGTCAGCGCAAGTAAAAGCGACAACGCCGCTACCTGATGCATAGCGTCCTACCCCGGTAAAGTTTATCGCGCGATTGTTTTCACCTCGTTGCGTTGCACGCAATGCGTAATCGCGAATGCTTTCAGAATGGCGAACTTCTAATAGCGGATTGAGCAATCGGGTGTCAAGTAGGCAGGGCCGGTGTAAGCGCCTATTTGTCCCGAGAATGGGACGTGTCGAAGGGCGAACTTTAAAATTCACTCCTAGCCGGGCAGTGGATTGGAGTGCGCGGCCTCATAAAACTTTGAAGTAGAATTGATCGGTGCTCGACGTTAAGAACAGCCTGTCTGCGAAGAAAGTGGGTGCGCTCGCGCATATCTTCGTCTTAATCGCCGTCTGGAGTTTACCGCGCACTCTTGTTATGCGTTTTATCGAATAACACCGGCAGGCATGAAACTCCGCAT
>DASSGE010001007.1:0-2209 GCA_035693605.1 Binatia bacterium | reverse complement strand
GCGATCATCGGTTCTTGCTGCGGTCGGGTCACCCGGCCCCGCAGTTTTTCGTGGAATTTCAGACACTCAGCCAAAGTCGTGAGATTGAATGCGAATCCTATTGGCGTCTCGTTGCCATGGCGCTGGAATTCCGACAGCATTATTTTTTCAAGAATCGTGATACGGCTCGGATCGCCGGGACTAAATCTGTAACAGCAAGTATTAGAGCAAGTAGTGTAATCAGCTTGTCTGTGAGCTTTCGGCAACGCAGCTCGGCGTCAGACCAAATTCTTCGGTGGAATAAAACCAGCCTGATACCGTTGCTGTTGGCAACCGCTTGAAAACGCATGAATTTGGACAGCGCCGCCTTACCCTGACTTTTCCTCATCGCTGCAGGCGATTCCTGTAAGTCGAGCAGACCTGATCTCATCAACATCATCGCCGCAGGCGTTTTCTTACATCTCGCCTTTTGTTAGCATTCCCGGTTGAGGCAAACTGCATTACCCGAAGATGTCAAAGTTCACTGGCCAGCACGAGGCTAGAGGCGCATTGAGGCACGGCTTATTCAGGAACGACTATATTCAATCGGAGAGCCATAGATGAAGAGTCATTTGTGTAGCAGAGTGACCATCATGATTTTAATCGCATTACTTCTCACAGGTTGTTTCTCTTCGCAGCCAAAAAACAAGCCAAGCGTAAATGATTTAAGCGGTGTGTGGGCGCCAGATAAAGCGACATTAAGAGATATGGCCGAGAGAGGAGGGTACGACCCCGCACTCCAAACGAAGCTGATACTGCACGCTAATGGTAATCTAGAATTGGTGAATATGCCTGATTGGTGGGAAAGTATGTCTGGTGAATCTGGGAGGGGACTGCACTCCTATACCGGCTCCTGGGAAATCACCAAAAGCGGGAAATATTGGGAACTGGCGATTTACTCCTCGATCATGAATACTAAGTGGATCATCCACCAAGTCTTTTGTAAAATCCGCGGCAGTTCGGGAGACTGCCGATGACGATCAAACTACGAACATTGACAGAGATAGAAAAAGCCGCGATTGAAAAGCTAGCCCGCTCACGAACCGCCGCAGCGCGAGAAGTGGAACGGGCGCGGATGATCTTGCTCGCCAGCAAGGGCAAACGAGTAGACGCCATTGCCGAGGAGTTGGAACTGAGCGCAGCCACAGTTCGGACCTGGCTCAAACGGTTCAATAGCGATGGGCTCGATGGATTGAACGATCTCGCTCGCTCGGGTCGCCCCGCAACGTACAATTCCGAGCAAGTTGCCGAAGTGATTGCCGCTGCCTTGAGCGACCCACAAAAGCTGGGACAGCCCTTTGCGTGCTGGACGCTCGATCGTCTTGAAATATATCTCAACGAGGAGAAACAGATCGCGATCAAGAGAAGTCGAATTGACGAATTACTCATCGCCGAAGGCTTGCGCTGGCGCACACAAGAGACTTGGTTCGGCGAACGCGTCGATCCGGAGTTCGCCAAAAAAAGGGGCTCATTGAAACGCTCTACACCAACCCGCCTGAAAAGAGCGCGGTGATTTGTATGGACGAAATGGGTCCGGTCGCTGCCAAGAGCTATCTGGGACATCAACTGACGCGCGTTGAACCAAAAGCCGAACCGCGGCGACCTGCGCAGCGAGCCAAGCAAGAGATCGACTACGGGCGACGTAATAAAGGTTATGTCTTCGGCGCATTTCGACCAATAACCGGAGAGGCTCTGACGAAGACCTACGGCGCCCGCTCGACACTCAACTGGGTGGACTTTCTGCAACGCGTCGAGGAATGGTTGCCGGCGGATCTCGATCGTGTCTATGCGATTGTTGATAACTTGAGCACACATCGCGCGAGTGACGTTCTCTTGTTTAGTCTCCAGCATCCGCGTTGGGAATTCGTCTTTCAACCGAAGTATGCGGCCTATCTCAACCTGATCGAGCCATGGTGGAAGATTTTGCGCTCGCTCGCGCTCAAAGGCCGCCGCTTTGAAACCTGGGCGGAAGTTGAGCAAGCAATCGAAGCTGCCACGGCTTATTGGAATAGACATCGTCATCCATTTATCTGGGGCCGACGTCGTAGACATCAACCCCGTCGTCAATCGGGTATCGCCAAGTTACCGAAAGCTGCATAGACTTGGTGGATGCGCCACTAAAGCAAAACGGAACTATCATATGAGATCCATGACTATTCGAGGCATTGCTACATTGTCTCTGGTAATGATC
>DASSGE010001006.1:0-3145 GCA_035693605.1 Binatia bacterium | reverse complement strand
GCAGGCGATTCACGAGATCAAGAACAAGCTGCCTGAGTTGCTCGTGGTCACCGATGTTTGTTTATGTGAATACACTGATCACGGTCATTGCGGCGTGATCAGAAACGGCGACGTCGACAACGACAGCACGCTCGAATTACTGGTCAAGGAATCTTTGTCCCACGCCCGCGCCGGCGCCGACATCGTTGCGCCCTCGGATATGATGGATGGTCGGGTCGGCGCCATTCGTAAAGCGTTGGATGACGATGGCTTCGCCCAGACTGCGATCATGGCCTATGCAGCCAAGTATGCATCGGGCTTCTACGGGCCGTTTCGCGAGGCTGCGGAGTCGACGCCGCAGTTCGGTGACCGGCGTTCTTATCAGATGGACCCGGCCAATTCCGACGAAGCATTGCGTGAAGTCGAGCTCGATATCCGTGAAGGCGCCGATATAGTTATGGTCAAACCGGCGATGGCTTATTTGGATGTGGTCTACCGGGTCAAACAAAAGTTCGGCTATCCGGTGGCGGCGTACAATGTCAGCGGCGAGTACTCGATGATCAAGGCGGCCGGCCAGAACGGCTGGATCGATGAGGAAAGAATCATGATGGAAGTGCTCTACGCGATCCGCCGCGCCGGGGCCGATATGATCCTGACCTATTTCGCTAAAGATGCAGCGCGCCTACTTCAGGGGTAATAACCGTTCAAATAGTTCAAGCCGTTCAACTCTTCCACCTTCCGTTTAACCGACCGATTCGACGGTTCGAACCCATCCGGTTTATTAAAGTAAATTCCACAAGTCTTTAATCTTACGATTGAGAGTCCGTTCGCATTCGGACTCGCGGCCGTCACTGTAGACCTGGGATGCCGAGAGGCGGAAGACCAATACCCGTGCACCCTTGGCCAGGCGCAGGATGAAAGTGTTGGAGTCTTCTTCGAACAGCACTGCGGTTTCGACCGCGGGATCGGCGCGTTGAGCTACTTCCTGCGCCCAGACTTGCAAGTCAGGCGTGGCGGCGTTCCCGCGCTGGCTACTTAGCATTGATCCATGGGCTGGTTATTTTTTGTACAGGCTGTCGATGAAACCGCTTTGATCGAGTTCACGGATAAAGGTGGCGTCGATCAACTGGTCCGGCTTGAGGTTTTTCGCCCGCGGGTCTCGTTCGGCGATGTCGTCGATGACCGTTTTAAGCCCTTCGACGCTGGGATACTGCTTTTTCGGATAGAGCGATTCTTGCATTACATCCGCGCGGGTTTTTTCGAGGGTTTCCCGGTCGATGCTGCTGCCCATGAAGCGCGCCAGGGCTTTGATGCCAGCTTCCTTGTCGTTCCACATGCGCGCCACCGCCTCGACATGCGAGCGCACATATCGGCGCACGATGTCGGGTTGCTCGCGAATGAACTTTTTAGTTGTCACCGCGCCGGTATGTTGGAACACCAGCCCCATTTTGGCGACGTCGGCCAAAATCGCTAGGCCTTTCTTTTCCGCTTGAAAGCTCGACGGCGGATTGATCACAGCCGCGGTAACCCGGCCGGTAAACAGCGCGCCGAGGCGCTCGGGGCCGCTGCCGATTTGAACGATGGTGACATCCTTGCCGGGGGTGAGGCCGATCCGGCGCAGGGCGAATCTGGCAATGGTGTCTGTGGCCGAACCGAAGCGGCTAATGGCGAGAGTGCCTCCTCTCAATTGCTCGACGGCTTTTACGCCCGGTTTGCCCATGAGCACGTAATTGAGTGAGACGACACCGGCCGCGACGAACACCGCGTCGGAACCGGCGATGACGCTATTGACGACGCCCGGGCCGGAGATCTGCGCGATCGGCACATCGCCGGAAACTAGAGCTAGTACCGCCGTCGTGCCGCCGGTAAAGAATATCACCTGCGCGTCCAGGCCATTCTTGGCGAATATACCGCTGTCCTTGGCGACCCAGGCCGGCAGCTGATCGCCGCTCGCTGCGCTGTAGCCGACATTGAGCCGGGTCATTTGCGCCGAGGCCAAAGACCAGGACCAGAAACTGAGCTGTATTACAGCGACTATGGTTAAAACTGTTGTTTTGTTGATTGCCATCAAATTTCACCTCAGGTCAGAATAGGACAGAATAGTAGCGGACGGTTCGAGTGGAAACAAGAAAGCCCCTGCCGGGGGACAGAGGCTTTCGTCGACAAACCCAGAGATGGTTGAGCTGCTAAGGTCAACTGCCCTTGCGAAAATCCGTACGATAGATTTTATGACATTCGCCGCATGCACCGTTGCGGTTATCGCCGAGTTCTTTGACTTTAATGTTAATTTCCTCGTCGTTCTTTGAGGCTGCGGCTTTGCTCAACGCTTCCGCCACTTTGCGCGTCGCAATAGCCTTATTCTTGAAGTCATCGGTCTTGACCCAAATATCGGGATGGGCCCGGGATTTTTCGCTGGTGCTCCCCGGCGGGATAAGAGTGACGATCGCATCCATACCGGCCATGATGTCTTTGGCCTTTAACTCGATGGTGGCGTAATCTTTATCCTCGACAGCCTTTTTGATCGATTTCGTGACCGCGTCGTTATTAGCGCGCATGATCGCTTTACGTTTGTCGATCACATCTTCTTGGGCGAAAACTTGGAGCGCATTGGCCAGCCCCGATAGTAACAGCACAGTAATAATCGCGAAAAGTTGACCGAGTGCCATTGGTTAATTTCCTTTCTCTGATTAAAATAATTTTTACTACTCGTACGGTTATTTAGTTGGTTTCAGTTGCCCGCGTATTTCTCCAGCCTTATTCGCGGCGCTATGGACATTGACGTATAAATTCCCGGCTAAGTAACTGGCGTATTGAGTGTCGCTCAGCTTCGCCCCCGGTGCGATGGACCAGGTACCATCGGCGGCTTTCGCGAACGGGACGATGACTGGTCCGTTTTTACCGGCTTCGCCCTCGTGAATGTGCGCCGCAGTCGCATCGATTCCGCTAGTGGTAATCCTGCCGCTGACCGATTTGTCTGATTTGATCGTAACCGTGGCGGTTCCAGTTGCTGCGGTCTTCACCGGGGGAACTTCCTGGGCGCCGCTTAACGTTACCTTCATGCCTTCTTGGCTCGACCCATTTGTTGCCGCACAGCCAACAACGATGAGCAGCGCGAGAGGAAGAGCTGTCCAAATTGGCGCGAATTTTCTACGTAGTTTATTCATTT
>DASSGE010001005.1:0-5589 GCA_035693605.1 Binatia bacterium | reverse complement strand
GATATCGCGGATGTTCTTCGGCCGCTCGACGCTTTTCAAGCGCTTCAGCTCGTCCATCAAAAACTGGAACCCTTTGCTGGTCATCGGGACGCTTGCATCTGCCATACCGTCAACTCCTGGACAAAATAAAAACCCCTCGGGATCTCTCCCGAGAGGCCTTGAATAAGATCTGAGATTTTCTTCGAGCTGCTAAATCTGCGGATATTGTACCATCGACGCGGCCTAAATCAATCTTGAAAGCGTCTGCTGAAAAGCGAACTATTTTACCGCAATAGCACGGCTACGGAGGTTGTTGGCCTCGTCCGATTCTACGACCGTGTCGTCAGCATCGGCCACGCCAATCACAAAGTAGCGCCCGGTGGCGGTACTCAGCGGAATTGTCACGTTGCTTGTCGCCGAGCTAGTGGCTCTAGGGCCGAGTGCGGGCACTGCACGGCTGCCAAGAAAAACATCGCCGCCATCGAATACGTTGTCCGTCGACAGATAGAACCTGGTAATACTGGTTCCACCATCGACAAGGTCCTCATTTCTCGTCGAATCTTGAATTGCAATACTAGCCCCTGCCACTGCGGAACCCGGTGTTCGGAAAGAAATAATTCTTAAATCCGGTCGCGTCACGGTTATTCTGCGGTTCTTCTGATTGCGTTCGTTAGTTTCGACCAAGTCGGCATCATCATCAGCGACCGCGATGATGAAATACTTGCCCAGCGCCGTCGTACCGGGAATCGTCACCGGGGTCGAAGCGCTGCTGCTCTGTTTCTTCGCTAAAGCTAAAACCGCCCTGGAACCAAGAATAATATCGCCGGATTCCTTCTTACTGTCGCTGGAAAGGTAAAACCGCGTGACCGTAGGACTGGTGGCGTCAACCGCGCCGCCGTTCCGAGTCGTATCCTGAATTGTGATCGTCGCCCCGGGCAACACCGCCGCCGGAGCAATAAGAGCTTGAACCGTCAGATTCGCCAGAGTTGCTACAGTCTGCTCGCGGTCTTGATTGTCGCCAGCTCGGGTCTCGGTCTCGTCGGCAACCACACTCACGTCATTGTTCAATGTTCCCTTCGCCGTAGTCGCGGCTACGATCACCACTGTCGCTTCGCCGCCATTTGCCAGGCTTCCCAGAGCACACGTGATCGTGGTTGTGCCGCTGCACGTGCCGGTACTCGCAATGGCCGATACCAGTGTCGCGGTCGCCGGCAATATATCCGTCAATACTATGTTGGTCGCGCTATCGGGTCCGTTGTTCGTAACGGTTACGGTGTAAGTCACGTTGTCGCCGACTCTGACCGGATCGGGGGAGTCCAGCTGAGAGACCCGCAGATCGTTGCAAACCGTCAGACATATCTTCATCGCGAATGCGTCGACTCCGCCGTTTTGACTATTGTCGAGAGAAAATAGTCCGCTGACTGTGCCCCTGACGGGGAACGAAACCGAGTTCGCCTCGGTTTCGCCGGTAACGTAAATGTCTCCATTATCATCGACCGCGATGCCTTTTGCGCGGTCGTTGGCGATACCGCCGATATAGCTCGCGTAGAGCAACGCAGTGCCGGTCGCGTTCACTCCAGCGACAAAGCCGTCGATTGCGCCATTATGAGTGTCGTCACTCGACGGAAACCCGCCAAGGCCATTGCCATTGGGAAAACTCGCCTGGGTGGAATCGGTCTCACCGACGACATGGGCCCTCCCGGCAAAATCCACGGCAATGCCGTTGGCCCGATCCGTGCCAACTCCGCCCACATAACCTGCGTATGTAAGCGCTGTGCCGCCAGCGTTGAGCTTCGCGACAAAGCCATCGACACCGCCATTATGGGTCAAATCTGGGCCACCTGTGACAGGAAACGACGCTTCGGTGGAATTGGTATCACCGGCGATATAAGCCTCGCAGTCAAGTGCACACCCTGGAACGATGGCGATAGCCTTACCTCGATCGTCACCCCCTCCGCCGATAAACCCCGCGTAAACCAGTGCTGATCCGGCCGGATTCACCTTTGCTACAAACGCATCGACACCGCCGTTCTGGACCGGATCGGGGCCGCCATTGACTGGAAATGACAAGCCGTTGGAATTGCTCTCGCCCGTGAGATAAGCCGCTCCCGCACCATCCACAGCGATTCCTAAAACTCGGTCATCGCCGACTCCGCCGATGTAACTGGCATACTCAAGTACCGCACCATCGGCCGCGACCCTGACAACAAATCCGTCGACGCCGCCGTTTTCCAAAAAATCGAAAGACTCCAGCGCGCCAAAACCAGTACCACCGGGAAACGAGACACCCTGGGAAAGTGTCGACCCGGCAACGTAAGCACGGTTAAAACTATCGACTGCAATGGCGTTCCCCTCGTCAACGCCGCTACCACCGATGAAACCGGCGTAGGACAGGGCTGTCCCGGAGGCATTCACTTTCGCGACAAACGCATCCGTCGCGCCATTGTGCGTTAAGTCAGGACCCCCGGTCACTGGAAAACTAATCTCCGTGGAATTGGTATCGCCGGAGATATAGGCGTTGCCGTCGTTATCCACCGCAATTGCTTTGCCTCTGTCATCGCCTGTCCCGCCGATAAATCCTGCGTAGATTAAAGCAGTCCCGGCGGCATTTAATTTGGCGACGAATGCGTCAACAGTCCCGTTGAAGCTTTGGTCCGGACCCACCAGGTCTGGAAACGAGGTTTCGAGCGAGTTGGTCTCGCCGGTGATATAAGCGTTACCGTCGCTATCCACCGCAATCGCGTTACCGCGATCGTCCCCGGTGCCGCCGATAAACGTCGAGTAAACAAGTATCGCGGGATCGATCACTAGCGGAAGCGACCGATCGTAGTCGGCCAACTTAAAACCATACTGATGGAGATCGCCCTTCGCCCTCGGCCGCAAGTCATATGCGACCGCAATATCGGCAACTTCCGAATTTGCGTCTTGGTATGCCGTAGGTTTTTCGTCTTTGAGCTCGCCAAGCAGTGTGTGCACTTCCAGTTGACCCGCGCGATTTATGCCAATGGAATCGGCGCCTCGGTAGCGTAATTGAATAGTCTCCGGATCGGCACCGGGCTTGACGACGAAAAAATATTTTATTTGGTTCGATACACTGGTGAAAATTAAATCGATGCCCGGCCATAAATCGGCATAAACCAACCGTGTGAAAGATCTCACCGCCGGCTTCCAGTCCTCCGGGCGGCCTTTGAAATAACTCATCAGGGCCGGCGAGGGATTTTCGCCGCTGGGCAGGACATTGACATCGGCATCGACAAATTCGAGTTGCAACGCGAGTCGCTGCACAGAAGCATCACGTTTATCGCTCGCCTTGGCGAAATTCACCTGTGACAAATCCGCTTGCCGGCGCGGCCCGTGAAGCACTACCGTCAAACCGCCGGCAGTAAAATAAATGATTTTATCGCTTCCGTGCACATAGTATGCAGCCCTACGGTCCAGCTGCCCTCGATTTTCAATAAAATAAAGCGGCAAATTCGCCAACAGCCGCTGGGCTCGATTGGCTTCAAGCCGACTGGGAAGGATCGCAGCAGGTTCGGCAATTTCGCCGAATGCCGGCGATGAACTTTTTAGAAATCCGGTCTCCGACAAGGTCAGCGCTGCCGCCAGCGCGAACCAACGTCTAAGATCGCGCGAAATTAATTTCGCCATGAGTTTAGCTCCTTACGAACAATCGCGTTCTCGCCAGATGAATCCGGAGCCATTTCAATAGCCTCATCTTCGTAACCGGTTCAGACTGGGCAAACCGACTTGGCTTGCCGCAAGCGGCCTGGGCTGTCGAATATCACAGACTATCCGAGCGATTCAAATGCCGGCGTGAATCTAAGCCGCGGCGCTAGTGCTGCACAAATGGACGACTCAGACGCTAACTGGGATTGGTGCGTGGCTGCGAAGATGAAAACTGTTGACGCTGATGCAGAGGCAGTCGCGACAATAATTCAGCGCCGAGCGCCTGGCCCAAACACATGGCAGGAGACGCCATGGCCGTCTGGGGTGAACTCCAGCGGCGGCTCGGTCTGGCTGCAAATAGCTTCGCGATAGGAGCAGCGCGGGTGAAAGGTGCAGCCGGGCGGCGGGTTGACCGGGCTCGGCACATCGCCTTCGAGTATCACCCGCTCCTTTTTTTTGTTCATGTCGGGGATCGGCACCGCGGAGAGTAGCGCTCGGGTGTAAGGATGCTTGGCATCGCGGTAAATTGTATCGCTCTTGGCAATCTCAACGACTTTACCGAGGTACATTATCGCCACCCGGTGGCTGATATGCTCGACCACCCGCAGATCATGCGAGATGAACAGATAAGTCAAATGCATCTTCTCCTGCAATTCCTGCAGCAGATTGATGATTTGCGCTTGAATTGAAACATCGAGTGACGACACCGGCTCGTCACAAACAATGAATTTCGGATTTACCGCCAAGGCCCGAGCGATACCGATACGCTGGCGCTGGCCGCCGCTGAACTCGTGGGGATAGCGATCATAGTGATCTTCGCGCAGTCCGACCTGGTGGAGTAACTCCATCACCCGTTCGCGCCTAGCTTTACCTTTGGCGAGCTTGTGAATCTCCAATCCCTCGCCAACAATGTCACCGACGCGCATGCGCGGATTGAGCGACGCGTAGGGATCTTGAAAGATAATCTGCATATCGCGCCGGGCGTCGCGTAGCTCGCGGTTTGACAACGACAGCAAATTTTTACCCAGAAAATTAATCTCGCCGCTGGTCGGCTCGATCAAGCGCAGGATCGTTCGTCCCAGTGTCGACTTGCCGCAGCCTGACTCACCGACCAGGCCGAGAGTCTCACCCTCATTGATCGACAGATTGACGCCATCGACAGCTTTGACCGCGCCCTTGCCGCGCGAGAACAATCCTTCGCCGACGGGAAAATGTTTTTTTAAGTTGCGGATTTCTAACAGGCTCATCGGCAAAAATCCCCGGTCGGGCGAAGCAGTTCGTGGATCGATGACGACAATCTGCAATCCACCATCCTCAATCGTAGCTGGACCTTACCCATTGACCCCGGACCTCGTCTCAGAATGCGGGAAATGACACGCCACCGTATGCCCCGGCTCTTTTTCTAACAGCTCAGGTTCTTTTTGGGCGCATAGATCGGCGGCTTTGGGACAGCGGTCACGAAAACGGCACCCGCTCGGCAAATGGAGCGGATTCGGCACGACGCCGGGAATCGCGTCCAGGCGATGTTTCTTGGCGGCGCCGGTGCTCGGCAAGGAGTTGAGCAGACCCACCGTGTACGGATGAAACGGCTTGGTGAATATCTCCCGCGTTTTCGACCGCTCGACGATTTTGCCAGCATACATGATCGCGACCTCATCGGCTTGTTCGGCAACCACGCCGAGATCGTGTGTGATCAGCAGCAGAGCCATGCCGATCTTTTGCTGCAGCTCCTTCATCAGGTCGAGAATTTGCGCTTGGATCGTTACGTCGAGCGCCGTCGTCGGCTCGTCGGCGATCAGAAGCGATGGATTGCATGAAAGCGCCATCGCGATCATTACCCGTTGGCGCATGCCGCCGCTCAACTGGTGTGGATAGGCGTCGACGCGGGATTCCGGATCGGCGATCTTGACCAGCCGGAGCATTTCGATGGTTTTGGCGCGGGTC
>DASSGE010001004.1:0-14599 GCA_035693605.1 Binatia bacterium | reverse complement strand
TGATCCCGGGAATCCATGTCGATGGGATCGCTCCAGCTTTGATCGCACCGCTCGTCATTGGGCTGGTCAATGCCACCGTCGGATTTTTTGTCAAAATAGTCACTTTACCGATTACGATTCTTTCCCTAGGTATTTTCCTATTAGTTATCAACGCCGCAATGCTGATGTTAGCTGCCTATCTGGTCCCGGGCTTTGCCATCGACGGTTTTTGGTCCGCCTTTTTTGGCGCCATAGTCTTGAGTATCGTCAGTATGGTCCTGCGCTCGCTGTTAACTTAAGCAGGTGCGCGAATCAATAGCAGATTTTTTATGTGCCGTGTGCGTTTTTGCGGCTAGTCCGCTGCCGTCGCCTGGCGCCAGTAGCTTTCGTCGTAAAAGCGCGCCGGCGCAGCAAATGGCGGTTTGTACACACCCATTTCTTTGCGCAGCTCGATGACGGTTTGAATCGCCGAGGGATTGATGCGCGCCCTGGGCACGACTTTGGAATAGGCAATTTCCGCCGCCTGACGATTGAGCTTCTCGTTGTCCATCGCCAACTGCAAAGTCTCTTCCTTATGCTCCGGTTGTAACAACCAATCGGTTGCCGCCGCCCAGGCGCGAATGAAACGGACGACAAGCTGACGATGCTCCAGCAGCCAGGGCCGCAGTGTCCAACCGCAGGTAAGCGGCCAGCCGGGCACGTAATCGTCGCCACTGGCAAGTAGAATTCCACCGGCGGCCAAAGCTCTATCCGAGGCCGGCGGCGTCAACATGGCGGCAACCACGCGGCGCTGGAGAAATGCTTCCAAGCGCACCGGAGAACTGCCGATGATCTCGATGTCGTAGTCGGTATCATCGATGCCATGTTTGCGCAGAATCTTTTTGCGAATCAGATCGAGATTCGAATCACCCGGATCGCCGGCAAGCAACTTGCCGCGGAGCTTTTCGATCGAATCGTAACCAGGTTGACCGATCAAGTAGGCGCTCAATCCTTCTTCGGCCTGCATGAAAAGCATGTAATCGACGCCGTCGGTGGTGGTGCGTGCGATCATCGTGTCGGCACTGCTGAGGGTAAAATCCCAGCGACCTTCGGCCATGCCCTTATTGTGATCGGGCGCGTAGGTGGTCTCGTGAAACCGCACGTCGAGATTTTCCTTGGCGAAAAATCCTTTGTACAGCGCCACCAAATGCGGCGGCCGGCGGTTATACCCGGTGATACTCAGAACGTCCATACGAACCTCCTCCTGGGCCCTCTTACTATCGCCTAGCGGCTTTCGCCACAAGTCTAATCTTGGTTTCGGGCGCGGAAAACAGTTAATATCGGCGATCCTGTGGAAATCCCAAGACGAGGAATCGCACATGCAACTCAAAGATAAAGTCGCGCTGATCACCGGCGGCGGCCGCGGCATCGGCAAGGCCATCGCCATGCACTACGGCCGCGAAGGCGCCAAGCTCGCGCTCTGCGCTCGCAGCGCCGCCGAACTGGATCAAAGCGTCAAAGAATTACGCGCCGCAAGTGTCGACGCGGAGGGGTGGAATTGCGATGTGTCGCTCGAAGCACCCGTGAAAGACTTTGTCGCCAGCGCGCACAAGAAATTTGGCCGTATCGATGTGTTGGTCAACAACGCCGGGGTCATGACCCGGCCGACGCCTCTGACTGAGCTTGAGGTCAAAAAATGGGACTATACCATCGCCGTCAATCTGCGCGGACCGTTTCTCATCACCCAAGCGGTATTGCCGATCATGATGCAACAAAAATGCGGCTCGATCATCAACGTCTCGTCGATGATCGGCCGCGGTGCCTATGCAAACTTTGTCGCCTATGCGACGTCCAAGTGGGGCTTGGAAGGTTTCTCGCAGTCCCTCGCCGCCGAAGTGCGGCCGTCGAATATCCGGGTCAATTCCGTGGAGCCCGGTTACGTCGCGACCAAACTCACCGGCTTCACCGGCAGTAAACCCGAATCAGTGACTGACGTGTTCGTTTATTTAGCGTCCGATGAATCGAAAGGCATGACGGGGAAAATGCTCAGTTCGTCGACCTGGAAGTCGCAGCTAAAATAAATCTCGACCAATTCGCCAACCCCTGAGTTCACCCACCGTTCACGGGCTTTAACGACGCGATGGCGGTCACTGACTTGCGCGGCCATCGTATGGCCTGAATGACGAATCCAAGCCGCTGGTTCTGAATTCGTCGACCGGAAGTCGACTCTTCCTTGCCTGTCGGCACCGAGCCTACCCACCCCCGGAATTCACAAACGGGCGAGAGATTTAAAACGTCGCGAAAGAACAATAACAGTAAAAATGACTTTACAGGCCGAGGAGCTCCATGATTTTCAATTGATCGAAACCCACCACCGACTGCCCATCGATGATTGTCACTGGCGTACTCTGAAACCCTTGATCGATCAGCTCTTTCATCGCAGCTCTATCGGCTCGCACATTTTTCTCGACAAATTGAACGCCCTTTTGAGATAGAAACTCTACCTCTTTATGGCAGGGGCCTCAGCCAGGCTGGGTATAGACAATTACGGAAGTCGCCATGGGTATCCTCCTTGCAGCAAGATTGATGGTTTTATACCACTTCATGTTTGCCCTCGCAAAAGCGCAGGATAAGGTCTGTGACCCAGCGACAACTCGGCAGCGAACATGTTAGGTTGACTTATATGAGAAGCCATCGCCAATCGCTATTGCACCATCGCGCGGTCCGTGCCGTTTTTGCCGTAATCCTGACCGCGCTCGTCGGACTCACGACCCGCCCGTGGGAACTGTCGGGGTCCGAACCGACGGCGACCGACGAGCTATCGGCTCATGCCAAGTTGCTAGCGGCGCCTGAACTCAGCGGGCGCGGCGTTGGCACACCGGGGATTGCAATCGCACGGGATTACATCGCGGCGGAATTCGCCAAATACGGCCTTCTTCCCGGCGGTGATCACAACGGCTATCTGCAAAGATTCGAGGTAGCAGTTGGCGTCCGAGTAAAACAGCCTAGCAGCTTGTCTCTCGGCCAAGAGACGGCTTTAACGTTATACGAGGATTGGCTGCCGCTCGGCCTATCCTCAACTGGCCAGGTCCAAGGGAACGTCGTGTTCGCCGGCTACGGCATCACAGCGAAAGATTACGGCTACGATGACTACGCCGGCATCGATGTGAAGGGCAAGATCGTCATCGTCCTGCGCTATGAGCCACCGCCAAAGAACGATCAAAGTCCTTTTAGAAAATCTCCTGATTTTTCCACCCACGCCGCGCTCCGGACCAAGGCCAACAACGCCCGCGAACATGGCGCAATCGGCATGATCCTAGTCGACATGAACAATCGGGGCGACACCAGGACCGAGCTGATGTCGTTGCGCAGCAGCCTCTGGCGAAGCGGCAGCAGCTTGGTGGCGGCGCAAATAAAACGGCGAGCCGCCGAGAGTTGGTTTGCCGCGCATGGGGTATCCCTTAAAGTTTTGCAGGATCAAATCGATCGGGAAGAGAAGCCAGCCTCATTGGCGCTAACCGGCAAAATGTTATCAATTCAAGTGAGTCTTGAGGAGGAACGTCAACTCGCCGAGAACATCGTCGGAATTCTTCCAGGCAGAGACTCTTCCAGAAACCCGGAATATGTCGTCGTCGGTGCCCACTACGATCATTTGGGACTCGGTCACTACGGCGCGCGTGATCAAAGCGCCGCAGGGTTGATTCATCACGGCGCCGACGATAACGCTTCCGGCACCTCGGTGCTCCTTCACATAGCGCGCCGGCTCAGCCAGATTGAGCCCAAACCGCGCCGCTCCATCGTCTTTGTCGCTTTTTCGGCGGAGGAGCTAGGCTTGCACGGCTCAGGCCATTTCGTCGGCAGTTGGCCGCAAATCGGCTCGGTCAAGAGCATGATCAATCTGGATATGGTCGGACGTCTGCGCGAAGAGCGCGTCACGATCTTCGGTGTGCGCTCGTCGCCATCTTTTGAAACCATCGTGGTCAGCAACGCAAAGCAGTTGGGTTTGCAAACCCATATGCCCGACGGCGTCGGCCCGAGCGATCACCTGTCGTTTTACAACAAGCAAATTCCCGTTTTGCATTTCTTCACCGGCAGCCATCCCGACTATCATCGGCCGGCAGATACTTGGGACAAACTCAATTATGCGGGAATGACGCAAATCGCCGATCTGGTGGTCGGCTCGACTATGGCCATCGCAGCGCTCCCCGACACACCCAACTTCGTCAGCCTGCCATCGTCGCGCCAGTCGGTATCGGGTGCTGGACAGCGGCGCCGCGATACCGGCGTCTATCTCGGGATCGTGCCCGAATACAGCCGAACTGGTGACGGAGTGTTGCTCGCCGCAGTTGCGCCCGGTAGTCCAGCCGCCGCCGCCGGGTTGCACGAAGGTGATGTAATCGTTCAACTCGATGACAAAAAAATTAATAATATCGAAGATCTCACTGATGCACTGGAGAACCAAAAACCTGCAGCTCAAGTGACGATTGTTGTGCGACGGGGTGACGCGACAAATTCTCTCCAGACCATTTTCGGCTCGCGCCGCTAGCGCCTAAAAATGGCAGTGCGGCTTTAACCGTTTTCTAAATAAGTTCGTTTTTTCGGCGAGAAATTGAAAAAAACGCTCCACTTATTACAACGTTGTGCTAATATGTCAGTTGTTGTGAAGTTAAGGAGGTTAGCTCTCAATGATCAAGCTCTACACGTTTCCGCCATCGACTAACTCGCGCAAGGTGCGCATTGCACTGATAGAGAAAGGACTCGAGTTCGAGCGGATCAGCATCGACCTAACCAAGCGGGAACAAAAGAACCCAGATTATCTTAAAGTTCATCCTTTCGGTCAAATTCCGGCACTAGATGACGAAGGTTTCGTAGTTTATGACTCAACTATCATCAACGAATATCTTGAGGACGAATATCCGTATCCGCCGCTCATGCCGAGCGATTCCGAGGGCCGGGCGCGCGCCCGCATGATGGAAGATTTTCGTGATGCGCATTTCAATCCTTACTTCGTTCATATCATCCAAGAGAGCCGCAAACCCGAAGGCGAACGCGATACCCAACGGATCGACAATGCTAAGGCCGAGATCACCAAAGCGTTCGACCGTATCGAAGCAGAACTTCAAGGGAGGGACTATCTCACTGGCGCATTCAGCCTAGCCGATGTAGCCTTCATGGCTAACATTGAGCTGCTCGACCGTTTTGGCATCGTTGTCGATCCGATCAAGTATAAGAATACGGTCGGCTGGATCGCTCGTTTGAAAGCTCGACCCAGTTTTGCTGCGTCGGCTCAGTAGCCCGCGAGCCGAGGTCACTCCGGAGAATTGAAGATGGCCGCACACCATCTTCAGCCTTATACCTATCCGCAGTCGTAGAATCGCCATGGCGAAACTGACCTTCGCTTGGCTGGTTCACTTCTACACCGCGCTGGGCGCGGTTATCGGGCTTTACACGATTCTCGCCATTGACGAACAGAACTTTCGACTGGCCTTCTTGCTCATGGCCGTCACGGTCATTATTGACGCCACTGACGGTGCACTGGCAAGGGCGGCGCGCGTAAAAGAAATCATTCCGTGGTTTGACGGCAGCCTCCTCGACAACATCGTCGATTACTTGACTTATGTGATCGTGCCTAGCGTGCTAATGCTGCGCGCGCATCTTTTGCCCGAGCAAGATGCGCTCTGGCTCGCCGCGATACCTGTATTGTCGAGTGCCTACGGCTTTTGTCAGCGGGATGCCAAAACTGCTGACCATTTCTTTCTCGGCTTTCCGTCGTATTGGAATATCGTGTGTTTCTATCTGTATGCCCTCAAAACTCCACTTTGGATCAATGCTTTTTTGATCATTGCGTTGTCGATCCTGGTCTTAGTGCCGATACGTTTTATCTACCCGAGCCGTTCACCGCGCTTTCGTCTTCAAACCAACGTCCTTGGCGGGATTTGGGGCGCCACGGTGCTCTATCTCATTTTCCAAGTGCCTAACGCGCCGACGAATCTTGTGCTTGCCTCGCTGTTGTTTCCCGCTTACTATACGTTCCTGTCGTTATGGCTTGAACTCCGCCGCGTTCTAACCCAAGACAAAACCCCACCTTAAATACATACCAGGAGATCTCTGTGAGAAAACCGCTCGTAAGTCTGTGTACCCTTGCCCTCGTTTACGCTCTGCTTCCGTCGCCCTTGTCGAGTCAAATCAGCCGGGTTACCAACGGCGCGCCCAAGTACGTTTTTCTCTTTCTCGTCGATGGCGGCGGCCCGACGCATTTAGAGATTGCGCGCCAGTACCGCCAACACATTAATAACGAAGGCATGGTTATCATCGACAAGATTATGACGGAAGGCAGCGTCGGTGTGATGACGACCCACGCCGCCAATTCGCTGTCGACTGATTCGGCGGCCGCCGCCACCGCTATGGCCAGCGGTTGCAAAGCCAAAATCGGCGCACTGGGAGTCTGTGCCGACGGCACGGTCGCGGTCAGCGCCATGGAGATCGCGCGCCGACGCGGCATGAAGCTGGGGCTTGCGACCAATTCGACGATCTACGACGCCAGCCCGGCGGCGTTTGTCTGCCACGTGCCGAACCGCAAAGATTATACCGCCATCTTACGCCGCTATCTGGAAATGGCGCCGGACATTCTACTCGGCGGCGGACTCGATCAATTTCTGCCCAAGGGACAATCCGGCAGCCAACGCACCGACGACAGCGATCTCATCAGCGAATTTACCAAGCTCGGCTACCAGTCAGTGACCAACCTGCCGCAACTTCAACGCGCCAGGAGCGGCAAGGTATTGGGCTTATTCAATCTTCTGGAAATGAACTTTGAGCTCGATCGCGACAAACAAAACGAACCTTCGGTCTTCGATCTTACGGAGGCGGCAATTCGCCTGCTGCATGGGCCGCGCGGCTTTTTTGCTTTTATCGAGACGGAAAATATCGATCGTGCCTCGCATGCCAACGACATTGCTTCGGTAATACACGATTACCGCGAGTTCGACCGAGCGGTGGGCTTGGCCTATGAATTTTATCGCAAATATCCGAGGGACACGCTGATCATCGTCGCCTCAGACCATGAATCCGGAGGGCTCGGCATGACTCTGGCCTTGAAAGATTTGTCGAGCACTAAAGGCAACAATCAAGTGGCCGGCATTCTCGACGACTTTAAGAAACTGCAACGCATCGAAATCTCCCTACAAAAAGCCGCCAAACAGCTCGGCCCCAACCCTACTACCACCGCCGTCGATAAGCTGATGGCCGAACACTTTCCCGGATTTAATCTGGCGCCGGAATTTAGAGAGAAAGTCGTCAACAGCCAACTTATGTCGCGGACGATTTTTGCCGAGCCGGTCAGCAATGCTTTAGGTATGATGGTTGCCAATAACACGCAAATTTATTGGCAGAATACGGCCCACTCGAATCATCCAGTGTTAGTCGCCGCGCTTGGAGTCGGCGCCGAGCGCTTCAAAGGCTATTACGACAACGCCGATTTCGGTAAAAAATTGAAAGCGCTTATGGAAGGGAAGAAACAGTAATTGGTCGTCTCACCTAACCCGCCACTGACACGCCGAGTAACCAGCCAACAAGATAGGTCACCGCTGAGGCAAACAGACCGATGCCAAGCATTCGGGCGCCGCTAAACAACGCGCCGCGCGCGGAAAAGATCGACAATAGCGCGCCGACACCGAATAACGCCAGACAGCTGAAGAGCGCGCTGGCGAGGAACGCGGCTGCGCCGCTAGTGATGATGTAGGGAATCACCGGCACCATCGCTCCAACAATAAATGCCGCGAAAGAACTGACGGCGGCCACCCAAGGGGATCCCAACTGCGAAGGATCGAGCCCCAACTCCTCGCGCGCCAGTGTATCAATGGCTGTACGCGGATTCTCGACAATACGGCGCGCCATGGTGCGCGCATCCGCTTCAGGAATTCCTTTGGCTTGATAAATCAGCGCCAGCTCCTCCTCCTCCTCCTTGGGCGACATTTCCAGCTCTTGTTTCTCCATGGCGATCTGCTGCTCGAACAACTCGCGCTGCGCCCGCACCGAAACATATTCACCGGCAGCCATGGAAAACGATCCGGCCAACAATCCGGCGCAACCGGCGAGCAGAATGTACTCCGGTTTCGCCTCAGCTCCGGCAAAGCCCATCACCAAACTGAAATTGGACACCAGTCCGTCGTTGATACCGAAGACCGCAGCGCGCAGACTGCCGCCGCGCGATGCCATATGCCACGCCTCACGCCCGACGATATCGTCCTTAGAATCAGGGCCTTCGCCCATTTCCCTGAGTACCCGGCTGTGGGCGCGTTCCTCGGCAGGCAACCCTTCCGCCTCGCTTTGATTCAAATAACCCGGTTCGTCGCGGGCCTCCAGGGCGCTGACGATCGGCACCACCCGGTCGGTGCCAAAGCGGCGCGCTAACCAACCGAGGAGGCGTACACGCAGGCTGCGCCGGTAAGTCGGCAGAACGCCGCCGGCGGCTTGAATGAGACGGATCCAGCGCTGCGCGTGACGTTCTTCAGCGCGCACGATTTTGCGAAAAATATCGGCGCGCTTGTCGTCCTTCTCGGCCGCAGCGAGAGCACGATAAAGCTCGATGCCATCCATCTCGATCAAATAATTCTGACCGTAGCGAGCGATATCGGCAGGACTACTTTGTGCGTGTGGATCACCCATGGAGCAGGTAAAATGGCCTTTATAATTTTAAATTTTGTTATTTCTCTTCTACCTCATCGAACTTGCATACGCCAGTGTTTTCATTCTAACGTTGCGTCAGGATGATCACATTTGGCGAGGTCGAAAAGGCGCGCGAGCGCATTAAAGCGCAGATCTATTTCTCTCCGCTTCCCTATTCCGAAACGATCAGCCGAATGACCGGCAACCGGGTCTTTTTCAAGCTGGAAAATTTACAAATGACCGGTTCATTCAAAGAACGCGGCGCGCTCAATCGCTTGCTGACATTGTCGGCGGAAGAAAGTCAGCGTGGCGTGATCGCCGCCAGTGCGGGCAATCACGGTATGGCTCTGGCTTTTCACAGCCATCGACTCGGTATCGCCGCAACCATCGTCATGCCGGTGACAGCACCGCTCATCAAAGTCTCACGGGTGCGCCAATATGGCGCGCAGAGTGTCCTCCACGGCAATGACTACGATGCCGCATTAGCCGAAGCCCAGCGCCTGAGCCAGGAACGCGGCCTCACTTTCATCTCGGCATACAATGATCCGGGGGTCGTCGCTGGGCAGGGTACGATCGGTCTCGAATTGTACGAACAGAACCCTGATCTCGACGCCGTCGTCGTTCCGGTGGGCGGCGGCGGCTTGATCGCCGGCGTCGCCCTGGTGTTGAAGACGTTAAATCGCGCAATCAAAATCATCGGCGTCCAGTCCGAAGCCGTACCGTCGATGCAAGCTGCGTTGGCCGATGGCGCGCCGGTTCGGCTGCCCTCGGCCACGACCATCGCCGACGGCATCGCCGTGCGCTGCGTCGGCGAAACCCCATTCGCGTTAGCCAAAGAGTTCGTCGATGAGATCATCACCGTCAGCGAAGGCGAGATCGCCAACGCGGTGCTGCTGCTTTTGGAAATCGAAAAGACCGTCGCCGAAGGGGCAGCCGCGGTGCCGTTGGCAGCACTGATGAATCAGAAGATTACGCTCAATGACAAGAATATTGGACTGATCGTCTCAGGCGGCAACATCGACATGAACTTGATCGCACGAATCATAGAGAAAGGCATGATTCAGGACGGACGCCAGTCCCGAGTGAATGTGATCGTCACCGATCGACCGGGAAATCTCGCCCGGCTTGCCCAATGCATCGCCGATATGGGCGCGAATATTTTGCAGATCGGCCAGAGCCGCGGATTCGGCCGCATCGCCATCGGCGAGACCGAAGTCGAACTCGTGCTCGAAACCACCGGCGCCGACCATATCCAACGACTGCGCGATCGCCTAATCCGTGATGGCTTTCGCCTGCAGGCTGAAAGCTGATCGTCGGAAACTTCTGCCGGTCGCGAAGTCGTGATTGACTTCGTTGCCGCGCGTACGTTAGCTTGCCAGGAAATTTCGTAATCTATTCAAATCAATTTTAAAACGAGCAGCACTATGGCCGAACGCCTGACATCCGAACAAATCGAACGCTACAGCCGCCAAATCATGGTGCCGGATTTGGGCGGCAAAGCGCAAATGCGATTGTGTCGGTCGCGAGTTCTCATCATCGGTGCCGGCGGCTTGGGTTCCCCGGCCGCTCTATATTTGGCCGCCGCTGGGATCGGCACGTTGGGTATCGTCGACGCGGATAAACTCGAACTATCGAATCTCCAACGCCAGATCCTCCACACCACCGCAGATATCGGCCGGCCAAAGGTCGATTCGGCCAAGGCGACGCTGGCCAAACTCAATCCCGACGTCGAAGTAACAACTTACCCCGTCCGCTTCGATGGTAAAAACGCCGAGGAGATTGCCCGTGGGTTTGACTTCATCGTCGACGGCAGCGACAACTTCGAGACAAAATTTCTCGTCAACGACGTCGCGGTTAAGCTCGGCATCGCGTTTTCTCACGCCGGGATCGTGCGCTTGCACGGCCAAGTCATGACCGTATTGCCGTGCAAGAGCGCTTGCTATCGTTGTCTGTTCAAGACCCCACCGCCACCGGAGGAAATTTTGAGCTGCCAAGCCTCCGGCATCCTCGGCGCGGTGGCCGGCACCATCGGCACCATCCAGGCCACCGAGGCGGTGAAATATCTCGTAGGACTTGACGAGGGACTGCTCACGGATCGCTTACTGATCTACGACGCCAAAAACTTGCGCTTCCGCGATGTCGAGGTGAAGCGCGATCCTCATTGTGCCGCTTGCGGCACGGGCCCTGAAATATCTTCTACCTTTCCAGTCGGATAGCGCCTCGGCAGAGCCATGACTACAAGTTTCGTTCAAGGCCTTGCCTGCCGCGAGTGCAAACAAGAGTACTTGAGCCAGCCCACCCACGTGTGCGACGACTGTTTCGGTGCTCTCGAGATTCGCTACGACTACGACGCGATCAAACGCGCCATCAGCCGCGAAAAAATCGCCGCGCGGCCGCACAATTTGTGGCGCTATCGCGAACTGTTGCCGATCGACGGTGAACCGCGAGTCGGTCTCTACTCAGGCTTTACCCCGCTGGTGCGCGCCCATCGACTTGGCGCGGCTCTCGGCGTCGACGAATTGTATATCAAAGACGATTCGGTCAACCATCCGACATTCTCCTACAAAGACCGCGTGGTCGCAGTGGCGATTTCCAAGGCGCTCGAGTTTAAATTCGACACGGTAGCATGCGCCTCCACCGGCAACCTGGCCAACTCGGTAGCGGCTCACGCGGCGGTGGCCGGATTAACTTGCTATGTATTTATT
Organism: Binatia bacterium; assembly: GCA_035693605.1. Taxonomy (GTDB): domain Bacteria; phylum Desulfobacterota; class Binatia; order UBA9968; family UBA9968; genus DP-20. The sequence goes on along the minus strand of DASSGE010001004.1, from coordinate 3,269 downwards.
CCCGACGACTTAGAACCGGCGAAAGTCGTCGGCTCGGCAATTTACGGCCCGCGTATAATTGCGATTAAGGGTAATTATGACGACGTCAATCGGTTATGCAGCGAAATTGGCGACAAGTACCGCTGGGCGTTCGTCAATGTCAACCTGCGTCCCTATTACGCCGAAGGCGCCAAGACCCATGGCTTTGAAATTGCCGAGCAGCTCGGCTGGAAATTGCCGCAACATATCGTCGTCGCCTCCGCCGGCGGCACCATACTGCCGCGCCTGGCCAGGAGCTTTGATGAACTCTCCAGAGTCGGCCTGATCGAAGACGGCCGCTGCAAGATTTATTCGGCCCAGGCGACCGGCTGTGCGCCGATTATCGAAGCCTTGCACCAAGGCACCGACATAGTGACACCGGTAAAACCCAACACCATCGCCGCCTCCATCGCCATCGGCGATCCGGCCGATGGCTACGACGTGATTCATACGGTGCGCGATACCGGCGGCTGGGGCGAATCGGCCACCGATGTCGAAATCGTCGACGCCATCAAACTGCTCGCCCGCACCGAAGGTATCTTCACCGAACCTGCCGGCGGTGCCGAAGTAGCAGTGACCAAAAAACTCATCGAACAAGGACGCATTCCGCGCGATGAGTCGATCGTCATCAGCATCACCGGCAACGGCTTCAAGAGCCTGGAAGCGGTGGCGGGCACTGTTGGTAAACCGTATGGGATCGCCGCCAGGTTGGAGCAATTTGACGCGCTGTATCTTGCGTTGAACCGAACCGCCGGCCAACGCGACGCCTGAATCTGATCTGTGAGGAAGACCCCAACCCATCACCTTGCAAGGTGCTGGGTGAAGGATTATTCTGCCCTCACAAGTAAATTCCATCTATAAATTAGAGGAGGTTCGTTATGTCCGTGCGAGTTCGAGTCCCCACCCCACTCCGTAAGTACACGCAGGGGGCCGACGAAGTGAATGCTCAAGGGAGCAACGTCAAATCGCTCGTCGACGATTTGGAAAAAAATTATCCCGGCATTAAAGAGCGTATCTGCGACGAGGCCGGCAAGGTGCGTCGCTTCGTCAACGTTTATGTGAATGGCGACGACATTCGTTTTTTGCAGAATCTCGATACCACACTTAAGGAAGGCGACAACATCTCGATCGTCCCCGCCATCGCTGGCGGAATGTAAACGGGAAAATTTGCCGACGAAGATGACTCCAGTCTCGCCCAATTTGCGCCTGGTTCCAGCTCATCCCGAAGCGCTGATCAAGGTCGATTCTATCCTTGATCTCATCGGCAACACGCCGCTGTTGGAAATTCACAGGCTCGGTGAAAGCCTTCCGAAAGGCGTCAAAGTGTTCGCAAAATTGGAAGGCTGCAATCCCGGCGGCTCGGTCAAGGACCGTCCGGCTTGGCGCATGATTCAAGAAGGACTGCGAACCCAGAAGTTACGACCGGGGAAAACCATCCTCGACTCGACTTCAGGCAACACCGGCATCGCGTTGGCGATGATCGGCGCCGTCCTGGGCTATCCCGTCGAGCTGGCAATTCCCGCCAACGTGAGCATGGAGCGCAAGCAAATTATCAACGCCTACGGCGCCAAGATGATTTTCAGCGATCCGATGGAAGGCTCTGACGGCGCCATCCGTCTTTGCCGAAAACTGCTCGATGCCGACCCGGACAAATATTTTAAACCCGACCAATACTTCAACCCGATGAACCCGCAGGCTCACTATGAGAACACCGGCCCGGAGATCTATCGGCAAACCAGTCAAGCCATTACTCATTTCGTCGCCGGCATCGGCACCGGCGGTACAATCATGGGTACCGGCCGCTACTTGAAGGAAGTCAATCGATCGATTCAGGTGATCGCCGTCGAACCCGACGACGCACTGCACGGTCTCGAAGGTCTGAAACATATGGCAAGCTCCATTGTGCCGGGCATTTACCACGAGGAAGAACTCGACTCGAAGATTTCGGTGTCGACGGAGGATGCCTACGCTATGGTTTACCGATTGAGTCAGGACGAGGGTGTCCTGGTGGGACAATCGTCGGGTGCCGCGCTGTTCGCAGCCCTGCAGGTGGCGCGCAAACTACGCTCGGGAACGGTGGTTACGCTCTTCCCCGATTTTGGCGATAAGTATCTGACAACTAATTTATGGGTCGGCTGGCGCGATCGCGCGGCGGTGGGCAATCTTAAGTTTTCAATTTGAAGTATGGCAACTAGAATTAAACCCGACTCCGTGCGCGAGCGCGTCTATCTTACGTTTCCGAAGGGCTTGATTAAAGAACCGGTCTTGAGCTTGTTATCGAAGCAGTTCGACGTAATCTTCAATATCCGCAGCTCCACGGTCACGGCAGATTTGGCGCTGTTGGCTTTGGAGATAGATGGCAAAGAGATCGAAGTGGCAAAGGCGATAAGTTGGCTCAAAGGCAAAGGCGTCGCAGTCGAGCCGATCGAGAAAAACGTAATCGATTGAGCTTTAGCTTACTGCGCCGCAGCGGAAATCGACAACACCAATGAACCGCCTTCATGGGCGGGTCCGCCGAGAATTATATTTCCCTTATTGGCGATCTTGACGGTGGTATCTATCAGCGGCTTGTCGCCCTGGGTTAAACGAATCTTCAAACCGATCCGGTTATTTTGAAATTCCTGGGTCGCGATCGTAAGAGAGCGGCCTCCAGGAATTTCAAACGCTTTGCTGCCCTGCCAAGGAATGGTCTGGGTCTCGTCTTTCAGTGCCCGATAAGAGCGGTGTTTCAATGGTTTGAGTTGCTGCTCCAGCATTTTTAGTTTCGGGTCGAACTCATCGTTTTGATTGCCGGCCAAAATCGATCGGACCGTCACTTGCACGGATTGAGGTGCGGTATCCGCAGCGTGCAGCCAGCTGGCAACCAACAGCGAAGCCAGGCTAAAAAGCCGGACTGGATTTGGTAGTTTCGTCCACATTCTCGTTGTCACCTTCTGAATCTTGATAGAGCCAAATGATCGTCGTCTTGGTTTCGTCCTCGCGCAAGAGCGCCACATTGCGACCATGGGTGTCAATCGACTCTACCGACGCGTAGTTATTAACCTGACCACCGAACGGCCATTTGTTGAGGGATAAAAAACCAAGCACCAGGACGATCGCCGCCGGAACCGCCCAGGCTAACCTAGATGCAGTCGACACGGATCGTGCCCATTCGACTAGCTCTTCGTGCCATGGCCGCTTTTCGTCGATGCGGCGCCGCACGTCGCGCCAAAATGGCGCGAACTCGAGCTGTGACGCTTCCGCCTTAAGAA
>DASSGE010001003.1:0-6418 GCA_035693605.1 Binatia bacterium | reverse complement strand
ATAATTCTCGTAGATGACATGGTTCAATCGGCGCATGAAGTCGATTGCCTCAAGATTCTCCCGCCCGCCGTATTGATTCGGAATCCACTCGCCATGCTTGCGGCCGTAGTCGAGATAGAGCATGGAAGCCACCGCATCGACGCGCAAACAATCGACATGATATCGATCGAGCCAGAAAAGCGCATTGCTGATCAGAAAACTCTGCACTTCGTGCCGTCCATAATTGAAAATATAGCTGTTCCAGTCGGGATGGTATCCTTGGCGCGGATCGGCATGCTCGTAGAGATGGCTGCCGTCAAAATAGCCGAGGCCATGCTCGTCGCTGGGGAAGTGGGATGGCACCCAGTCGAGGATAACGCCGATGCCGCGCTGATGCAGGGTGTCGATTAAGTACATCAAGTCTTGCGGCGTGCCGAAGTTTCCCGACGGCGCGAAGTAACCGGTGATCTGGTAGCCCCACGAACCGAAGAACGGATGGTCCATCACCGGCAAGAGTTCCACATGGGTGTAGCCGAGACGGTCAAGATAGTCGGCTAGGAGAGGCGCCAGTTCGCGATAGGAAAGCGAGCGGTTGCCTTGGCCGGCGACCCGGCGCCACGAGCCCAGGTGCATCTCATAAATTGCCATTGGTTTGTCGAGACCGTTGCGCTGCTTGCGGCCGGCAAGCCAGTCGTGATCGCTCCATTCGTAATCAAGGTCCCAAACGATCGATGCGCTCTTGGGCGGGATCTCGTTGAACAGGGCGAACGGATCGGCCTTGTCGGCTCGATAGCCATTGAAGCGCGACTCGATATGAAACTTGTACAGCGTGCCTTTGCCGACACCCGGGACAAAGATCTCCCAAATTCCGGTCTGCCCCTTGGCTTTTAGCGCGTGGCTGGATGTATTCCAGCCGTTGAAATCGCCGATGAGCGAAACCCGTTCGGCGTTGGGCGCCCAGACCGCGAAGTAGGTTCCGTCGGTTTCGGCCAATCTGACCAAACGCGCCCCGAGTTTGTCGTAGAGGCGAAAGTGGCTGCCTTCATTGAAAAGGTAGCTGTCATGAGCGGTGAGCAGGCTCAGGGACGGTGTTTCGGACATAAGCCATATTCTAAACCATCCGGTTACGGATGTCGCTGATTGTCTGCAAAAGGTCGTGGAGTGCTGCCTGGCTTCCTATATCTTCGAGGGAGTAGCGCGCCTTGCGCTGCCAGTTGGGCCGTTCCTGCCAGGTGCCGGGGACGTTTTGCGGCGTGGGCTCAAGCCAGAGATCCTCCAAGTTGATCAACAGGAACTGCGCTGGCTGTGCGGCGAGGAAGGTCAGCCAGCCGCGCAGCACGTCAGCTTCAGAGGATTGCTCGCCGATAAAACCTTGGCTGCGCAGATAGGCGATAAGCGCGTCTCGTTGTGCGGCGCGGTAGCGGCGTGCAGATTCGGCTTGCTCGTTATCGAGGAGTCCCAGAGCGATGCGATCGTCGATATCTTTCTCTTGCCAAAATCCCATGAACGTCGCGGTGTCATGGGTGTTAAGGCTGGCGACGGCATCTGCGGGAGTCGCGTCGAGCGCGCGGTTGGGATCGCTACTGATGCCGAACTGGCCGACGTGCATGCCAAAGATTTTTCGCCGGGCCAGGGTTGTATTGACCGCCTCGGGAACCGTGCCGAGATTTTCACCGACGATCTGCACCTGATGGCGGTGCGATTCGAGGTTTAAAATCGCGTAAAACTCCGGCGCACGGTAATGCACATAGACTCCGTCGGTGGCGCTGAAGCCATCCGGCACCCAGTAAGCGCGATGCAATCCCATCACGTGATCGATGCGCAGCATCCCTGCCGAGCGCATGTGATGGCGCAGGCAGTCGCCATAGTAGCGATAGCCATGCACGCGGATTGATTCGGGGTGCAATGGCGGAAACCCCCAATTTTGGCCGCCAGTAAATAACTCGTCTGGGGGCGCGCCGCCGCTTATACCGAGGGCGAATAGATCCTGATGGCGCCAGACATCGTAACCATCGGGATTGACACCGAGGGGAAAGTCGAGATAGAGCGCCGTGCCGCGATGGCGCGCGCGCGCTGCGACCTCTGCCATTTGCTCGGCGCACTGCCATTGAACATAAAGATGATAGAGCTTGCGGAATGCGTCATAGTCCTCGGACCGTAGTCTGCCCTGGCGATTCTCCGCCGGCCAAGCGAACCACACCTTCCGTTCGCCCTCGCTTTTGGCGCGAAATTCGGCGTAGTCTTGCGCGATTGGGTGGCCAGCGATGAAAATTTCAAACTCACTTCGTCGTTGAGAAGAACTGTTCAGTAAGCAGCGCAGCAGTGCCTCGAGGATTTCGCGTTTGCGCGCCATGGTATTGCGGTACGGCACCAGCGGCGCATTGCGCAGACGACTGAGCTCGGCAACGAAGCCGGCGGACAGCAGCGACTTCGCTTCGGTGCAATGTTCCAGCTCGGCGATGCTTTCAACGTCCAGGTAAAATTCATTCCAAAACAGCCGGCTGACCGGAGCGTACGGGCTCGGATTGAACGGCTCATCTAAAAAGCTCGCAAGCATGGGCAGAGTGGCGACCGCGTGACCGCCGAACCCGGCGGTGTAGTCGATCAGCCGACGCAGATCAGAAAAATTTCCCGCACCCCAGTCACGCGAGGAACGGAGCGCGTACAGTGGACAGAACAACCCCCAGCGCTTGGTGTTTTCCGGGGGCGCGTACGCCTGAGGCGGCGCGCAAATCAGATCGCCGTCGACTTCGAGTTCACCGATGCGCAAATTTAGCCGGTGATATCCCGATGGAATTTGACCGAGCCCGACCAGCCGACGGGTGACGAAGCGCGCCCCTTCGACTTCGCGGGTGACGGACGTCGATATCGAATCATCGCCCAATGTGCCTGCCAGCGTCGCACCATTCTCGAGAATGATGCTGAAGCTCGCAGTGGCATTCGCTAGTCGTGAAGGAACACGAGTCCTCAAGATCGCTGGTTGGTTTTCCCAGACCACGACCACCGGTTCGATGACGCGCTGCCAAAGTTCCTGATGGCGCTGACGGCGGGCGTCCGGCGCATCATCGAGCCGGTGCAGCGGCGCGCCGAGTACCTGCAATACTCGGAGAATCGCTTCTGCCGGCGCGCGGCGTAGATTCCCCAACCCGTCATAATAGCCGGACTGAATGTGGTACAAGCGGGCGAGTTGGTTGAGTGCGTTGCGCGCGGCCATGACGATAAACGCAGTTTACCAGAGGATTGGCGATTATGCCGGTCTCTTGCCGGCGTTGTCTGACTTTTGCTGAAAACTGAAATGCTGCGACAGGAATCTGAAAAGAGTTTTGAGCAAGTAACAACTACAATTTAACGAGCAGGCACCATCAAACCAGGCGCACCCAGGGCTTTTGCTGCGAAGTGGCGTAGCCGATCGCGCAGGCCACGTTGACGCCGGCGGCGTGCAGGTCTTCAATGAGTTTGTCAGCGTGTTTCTTGCCGATGGCGATGAGCAAGCCGCCGGAGGTCTGCGGGTCGAGGGCGACTTCGGCCAAACCTTCGCTGACCGACTTTTCGATTACCATCTTGTCGTCGAGATAATCCTTGTTGCGTTTGCAGCCGCCGGTGATGTAGCCCTTTTCGGCGAGCCGCACGGCGCTCTTGAGCAGCGGCAGCTTGGCCGACTCGAGAATCAGCGTGACGCCGCTGCCGCTGGCCATCTCTTGCGCGTGGCCCAGGACGCCAAAGCCGGTGACATCGGAAACCGCATGGACCGGATGTTTGCGCGCGACGAACGACGCGGCGGCATTGAGGGTGGTCATCGAAGTCACGGCTTCTTTGACGCTTTCTTCGGAAGCTTTGCCGCGTTTGAGGGCCGTGGTGATGATGCCGGTGCCGAGGGCTTTGGTCAGGATCAGCACATCGCCTTCCTGGACGCCGACGTTGCGAAATATTTTGTCGGGGTGAATGACGCCGGTAACGGCCATACCGTACTTGATCTCGTCGTCAATGATGCTGTGGCCGCCGATGATCACGGCGCCGGTCTCTTTGACCTTATCGGCGCCGCCCTTGAGAATTTCGCCGAGGATGGAAATATCCATCTTCCCCTTGGGAAAACAAACGATGTTCATGCAGGTCTTGGGATCGCCGCCCATCGCGTAAACATCGCTCAGCGAATTTGTCGCGGAGATCTGCCCGAAGAGGTAGGGGTCATCGACGATGGGCGTGAAAAAGTCCACCGTGTTGACGATCGCCAGGTCAGGGCCCAATCGGTACACCCCGGCGTCATCGGCGGTTTCGGTGCCGACTAGCATATTGGGATCGTTGAATTTCGGTAAGTCGTGTAATACTTGCGCCAGGTCGCCCGGACCGAGCTTGGCAGCTCAACCCGCGGCTTTGACCTCTTGCGTCAAGCGCACGGCTTTCTTTTTTCCTAACATCATAGCTCGGGAACTTTAGATCGAATGTCCGATGATTTCAATGCGCGGAAGTCTTTGCCCCGGCGAGAGGCGTCTTGAGTTTGCGGATGTCGCCGATGCGAATCGTCAGCCCCACGCGGTCGAAGTATTCCAACAACGGAATCGTGTATTTTCGGCTCGAGCCGATCAAATCGCGAAAAGCTGCGGCGTTCATTTCGCCCTTGTCGCTTAAAAATTGCACCAGAGTGGCGCGCAGTTGTTCAATGCTCGATGCAAGAAAGTACATGTCGGCGGTAATGCGTACCACCGAACCGTCCCGTTCGAGCAGGCGGATGACTTCACTCAGACGATTGCGCGGCACGCCGGCTTGTTTTTCGACTTCCTTCAGGTCGGGAGGCGCCCAGGGCTGCTCACCGAGAATCTTTATAATCTTGTCCATCAAGACTTTTTCCTGGCCACCGAGCTGAACCTGGTGGCTGGCCAGGCGCAAGAGATTTCCTTCCTTGGCGATGAGCTTCTCTTTACTAAACAGGTCGACGACGACACGAAAGATTTTTGGCGAAAGCTTGTAACCGAGCTTGCCGCGCAGCTCCTCCATATCCATGCCGGGCACCAGCGGATGACCGGTGTGAAATTCCTTGAGCACCTTGAGTAATCGCTCCTTGAGCCGGCTCCATTTCAGCTCGGTGGTATAGACCTTTTCGCCCTCGGCGTTGACCGCGCGCAGCGACTTTAAAGCGTCGACTTTTTGCCGGGCTTCTTCCTCACGCAGGTTGAGAAACTGATAAATCGCGTCGATGGCGAGCGCGAAGTCGCCGCTGTCGTTCAAAAACTCTTCTACCAATTGCGCGAATTCGCCGCGATGGAGCGCTTTGAGGCGATCGAGCAGATCGGCTTCGCCGCGCTTGTGCCGTTTGGACCAGGGGTGGACGATGGTGCCGCCGCCCAGAGTCCGCTGAGCGGTTTCATCGCGCGCGACGAAGCGGTCGCCGCGCAAAACCAGCAGCGGTTCTTCCAGAGTGATCTGGCAATAGACCGATTCTTTCGGCTCGGCCTTGGTTTTGTCACCCAGCAAAACGATCTTGCCAAGGCGCTCGGCGGCGCCCAGATGGATGCGCAGGCGCTGATGGTTTTTGATGCCCTTGGCTGCGGCCGGCCGCACTTCTAAAACGGCGTCGAAACGCTGCGAAGTGAGCGCGAGTTTGTCGTGACATATCACCTGGCCGCGCTCGATCGACGCGCGCTCGGGACCGGTTAGATTCATCGCCACGCGTTGTCCCCAGCCGGCACGCTCGACCGATTGGCCATGCACTTGGAGGCTGCGCACGCGAAACAGATTATCGCCGGGCAAGCAGCGCACCTGCTCGCCGACTTTGATTTCGCCCGCAAGCGAAGTGCCGGTGACGACGACGCCATGGCCTTGCAGGACAAATGCCCGGTCCACGGGTAAGCGAAAGTAACCGCTCGGCGCCGGGTGATTGGCGGATTTCAATGTCGTTGCGATGAGTCGCTTTAATTCGTCCAGACCCTGGCCGGTAACCGATGAAACCGCGATCTTCGGCGAGTTTTCGAGCGTCGTGCCGAGGGTTAAGATGTCGATCTCTTCTTCGACATCGGCGATGCGCGCCGGCGCGAGATCGGCCTTGGTGATGACGAAGATCGCCATCTTGATGCCGAGCAAGTGAACGATGTCGAGATGCTCTTCGGTCTGCGGCATGACGCCGTCATCGGCGGCGACCGTGAACAGCACCAGATCGATGCCGTGGGCGCCGGCGAGCATGTTTTTGATAAAGCGCTCGTGGCCGGGAACGTCGACAATGCCGGCGGACGTGCCATCCGGCAGGTCGAGATGGGCGAAGCCGAGATCGATCGAGATGCCGCGCTCTTTTTCTTCCTTGAGCCGATCAGTGTCGGTGCCTGTCAGGGCTTTGATCAAACTGGTTTTACCGTGGTCGATATGTCCGGCGGTGCCGATGATGTAGGGCATGGTTTAATTGATAATGGAGTATGGAGAATTGGAAATTATTCGGAATGGAATTTTGGGA
>DASSGE010001002.1:0-4071 GCA_035693605.1 Binatia bacterium | reverse complement strand
GTCAAGGTGGGTGACGCCGTCTGTCTATATCCTCCGACTGGTTGTGGGCAGTGCGAATTTTGCCGTACCGAGCGGGATTTTATGTGTATCCGGCTGCGCGTGCTCGGTGAACGATTGGAAGGTACGTACGCCCAGTACGTAAAATTGCCGGCGCAGAATTGCTTTCCCATCCCCGAGGGTTTTTCTTTTCGCGAAGCCGCGGCGTTCCCGTTGGTGTTCATCACGGTCTGGCGCATGTTGATTACTAACGCGGCTCTCAAGCCCGGCGAGACCATGCTGATTATCGGCGTCGGCGGCGGCGTCGCCAGCGCCGCACTGCAAGTCGCCAAAAAAATCGGCGCGCGCGTGATCGTTACTTCGGGAAGCGATGAAAAACTCGAGCGCGCCAAGATACTCGGCGCAGACGATGGCATCAATCATTACCAGGAAAACTTCGTCACCGTGGTTCACGCGCTGACCGACAAACGCGGCGTCGATGTGGTGCTCGATTGCGTCGGCGGCGACGTGTGGCGGCAAAGTCTGGCATCACTCGCTCGCGGCGGCCGTTTGGTGACCTGCGGCGCCACTGCGGGCGGCCAACCTCAGGACGATATCGCGGCGATCGTTAACAAGCAGTTAAAGATCTACGGCTCAACGCTTGGCAGCCGGCGGGAGTTTTTCCAGCTCATCAGTTTTCTCAATGCGAGTCGGATCAAGCCAAACATCGATAGGATCTTTTCGCTTGGCGACGCCGCGAACGCGCAGCGTTATGTCGAAGCAGCAAAGCAGTTCGGCAAGGTTGTCTTGGAGATTCCGGACTGAAACACAATCGCGCTGCGCGCGGTTCCAAATGTTCCAATCGTTCAAAACGTTCAAGCGGTTGCCGGATATCTGAAAACCATCAGAGGAGACCACGGCGCTTGAGCGCTTCGGCGCAGGCGTCGAGCGTGCCCACCTGGTCGTTGGCGGCGAAGCGCAGGACGACAGTGCGGGCGCCGGCGTCGACATATTTCTCGGTCCAATCGATCACTTCGTCCCACGAGCCGGTGACACAAAGCATGGCGTTGGCAACCGCTTCATAAGAGCGATTGTAGTATTGCGCCAAAAACTGCTGCCCTTCGACCACCGCTTCGTTGCCGCCGGCCGCCAGGGTGAAATAAATTCCTGGATGGATCGATTCGGGGTTGCGGCCAGCCGCAGCCGCGTAGTCTTGAATCTTCCGCCAGCACTCGCCGAAAAGTTCCGGGCTTTTGATATTATTGATCCAGGCGTCCGCGAGCCGGGCAACGCGCTTCAAGCCCGGCTCGACGTTGTTCGACGCCAGCCAAATCGGCACGCCACCTGGCTGAATTGGTTTGGGCTCGATGGTGACGTGATCGAAGTGGCTGTATTTGCCATTATGGCTAACGTCATGCTCGCGCCAGAGACGGCGCATCACCTGGACCAACTCTTCGGTCATCTTCATGCGCGCGCTTGGATCGAGGCCCAAGATTTCAAACTCATGTTCCGCCGCCGGCTCCTTGGGCCGGCCATAGCCGACGCCGAGATCAACGCGGCCTGCGGTCATCCAGTCGAGACTGGCGAGTTGATAGGCAAGCAAAATCGGATGGCGCAAGGCCGCGAGAAATATCGCCGTGCCCAAGCGCACGCGCTGGGTACGTGCGCCGATGGCGGCGAGAGTCGTCAGCGCATCGATGCGCGGCCGCGCCGTCAAACTGTCGCCGACCCACACCGAGTGGAAGCCCAGCGCCTCGGCGCGTTCAGCGATCTGATAAAGGCCCGACGGATCGGCGCGTCCCGACATGATCGCTTCGCGGGTGGGCAGGAGGACGCCGAAGTTGGTTTTAATATCACTCATAACTTGTCTCGCTCTTGTCCATGTTGCCGTTCGACGGCTTGTTGCCGCAAGTCACTGTAGAACTCAGGGATCAGTAGTCAGTGGTCATTAATCAGAAGGTGCGGATTTCGTCACTCCTTGTTATTTCCTCCTGACTGGTTTCCGCGAATGAGTCGCGCGACATCGTACTCCATAATCGTTTCACCGCGTTGATTTTTGACCCAATGACGGTAGCGGACGATGCCACCACCGCGGGCCGGCACGGGTTTAATATCGAGCACTTCGATTTCCACTTGGATCGTGTCATTGACTTTCACTGGGCCGAACAAACGCATTTTGTCGAGTCCCGCGAAAGCCATGCCGGTGCCGTGGATCAAACCGGTCTGCACGGTCAACCCTTCGGCCATGCCGAAAGTGAGGCTGCCAGGCGCGATGCGCTCGCCGTACAGACTTTCCTTGCGAATGTATTCCATGTCGAGAAATAGCGGCTCGGTGAGGCCGACGAGATTCACAAAAGACAAAATATCGTGCTCGGTGACGGTGCGTCTGCCGGTGGTATAGCGCTCGCCGGCGTGGAACTCTTCAAAGGTTTTACCGTTCATAGGACGCTCTTTCGCTTTAGTTGTTCGATCTCTTCGATACTCATTCCCAACCACGATGACAAGACATCTTCGGAATGTTGTCCCAGCAGCGGCGGCGGCAGCCGCACCGACGCCGGTGTCGCGGAGAATTTCACGGGGATGCCCGCCAACTTCACCGTGCCAGCAGTCGGATGATCGACCTCCAGCAGCATGTTACGGTGCCGCACCTGCGGCGCGGCGAAGACTTGATCGATGGTTTGCACCGGCGCGCACGGGACATCCGCCGCGGTGAGCACGGCCACCCAGTCAGTCGTCGTGCGGGTAAGAAATATTGCCGCGAGCAGAGCGATCAGTTCTTGTCGATTCTCCACGCGATCGGCATTTTTGGCGAAGCGGGGATCGTCGGCGAGTTCCGCGCGTCCAAGCGCGGCGCAGAGACGTTTCCAAATCGCTTCGCTGGCGGCGCCGAGGACCAAAAAATTATCGGCGGTCTGAAAACTCTGGTAGGGCACGATGGTCGGATGGGCGTTGCCCCAACGGCCGGGGACTTTGCCGCCGATTAAGTAATTGCTGCCGGCGTTGATCAGCGCGGACACTTCTGCTTCCAGCAGCGACGTATCGATCTTTTGGCCGATGCCGATTTTCTCGCGGGCATAGAGCGCGGCGACGATGGACTTACCGAGCATCAAGCCGGCGACCAGATCGATGATTGCCACGCCGACTTTGAGCGGGCCGCTCTCGGCGGTGCCGGTGACGCTCATCAGGCCACCCCAAGCCTGCACAATTAAATCATAGCCCGGTATGTCTGCCATGGGTCCGTCGGCGCCGAATCCGGAGAGGGACGCGTAGACAAGGCGCGGGTTGTTGGCGCGCAACTCTTTCTCGCCCAGACCCAAACGTTCCATAGCGCCCGGACGAAAGTTTTCGATTAGCACATCGGCACGCTCGGCGAGTTTACGGATTAGTGCGATGCCGTCGGCCGATTTGAAATCAACGGTGAGGCTTTTTTTGTTGCGGTTGGTGCAAAGAAAATAGGCGCTCTCGCCCCCGGCGAACGGCGGGCCCCAGCCGCGGGTGTCGTCGCCGACGCCTGGCTGTTCGACTTTCACGACCTCGGCGCCAAGATCGCCTAAGAACATCGTGCAATACGGGCCGGCAAGGACGCGAGTCAGGTCAAGAACTCGGATGCCGCACAAGGCGCCGTTATTCGCTTCGCTCATGGTAAGACTAGAACTGGTTCAAGACGTTCAAAACGCTCAACTGCATGGCTCCGTTGCCTCACTCTCGTCCTGTTCCGCGATCGGGCTTGTGAAGCGGTTTGCTTACTTAAACTCGATGCCTTTGGCTTTGAGAATCTCGTTCAAGGTTTCGACGCCGAGCCAGAGGCCAGGCATACCGCCGGGAATGGCGGCGACTTCGACAGCTTCCAGGACTTCTCGAGGTGCCGCGCCCAAAGTCAGCGCACGCTCGCTGTGCAGCTTGACGCCGCGCGGGCGATTTAAGGCACAGCAGATGCCGACCATGATCAGCTCCTTGGTCTTGCGCGGTAGCGCGCCTTCGCGGCCGAAGGTGCCGTCGACGTAGATGCCTTTGAGCTTGTCGAAATACTCCGGGTCCATCTGCGCGATCAGATCGTAAGCCTTGTTTTGCGCACCGAGCGAAGTTTTTTCGAAA